>JBGTMW010000436.1:0-3831 GCA_041743365.1 Gemmatimonadaceae bacterium | reverse complement strand
GTGGCCGGCGGAACGACGGCGTCCTGCGGGCGCGGTACGATCGGCGCGAGAGTTCCATCGACATCGAGCATGATGATGCGAGGAGAGCCCAGGACGCGATCGCCCAGCTCGGGGAGCAGAGGCAGGAGTGGAAGTGTCATGATGTGAAAATAGCGACGATGTCGATCGCATTGGCGGTAGGCCGCCTTCGCGATAGCTTACGCGCTCGCCAACGCGGAGTGTCAATGCGCTCGCTTGCAGCCAGGGCGCCGACCCGCATCGATTTCGGCGGCGGGTGGACCGACGTTCCGCCGTACAGCAACGAGCAGGGCGGCTGCGTCTGTTCCGTAGCCATCGCCCGCTATGCGACGGTCGAGCTCCTGGGCGCGCCCCCGGCGGACGGACCGCCGAGCGCATCCGAAGGTGACATCGCGGTCTCCGCGCTCAGGCGCTCTGGGGTGAACGGCGTGTCGCTCTCGCTCGAAAGCGACTATCCGATCGGTGCGGGACTCGGAGGCTCCTCCG
This sequence comes from Gemmatimonadaceae bacterium, assembly GCA_041743365.1. GTDB lineage: Bacteria > Gemmatimonadota > Gemmatimonadetes > Gemmatimonadales > Gemmatimonadaceae > JANPKQ01. The sequence goes on along the minus strand of JBGTMW010000436.1, from coordinate 3,327 downwards.
CTGCGGGGGTCGCGGCCGTCGGGGCGCTGGCAGTCTGGGCGGGAGCGCCTCTGGCGCCGGCCGATCTCGCGGAACGAAGCAGGGCGATCGAGGTGGACGACCTGGGCAACGCATGTGGGAGGCAGGATCACTACGCCGCGGCATTCGGCGGGGCGCTCGGGCTCACCTTCGGCAAGTCCACGACGGTCGTTCGCATACCCATCACGCCGGCGACGACAGAACAGCTCGAGGCCTCGTGCACCGTCGTGTACACCGGGCAGTCGCGCGTATCGGGCGCGACGATCACCGGGGTCCTGGACGCGTACGAGCGGCGCGATCCCATCGTCACCGCGGCGCTTGCGCGCCTTCGAGCTCTCGCGGAATCGATGATCACGGCGCTCGTGCGCGGATCGGTCGCGGAGCTCGGGGGTCTGGTCGGCGAGCACTGGGAGCACCAGCGAACGCTGCACCCCGCGATCACGACGGCGCGCATCGACGCGATCGTGCAGCTTGCACGCGAACGCGGAGCCTGGGGAGCGAAGGCACTCGGCGCCTCCGGGGGCGGATGTGTTCTTGTAATGGCGCCTCATGCGAGCACGGTGGTGCTGCGCAGGGAGCTCGCGAATCTCGGAGTCCTGCTCCCCGTCGTCATCGACCACGAGGGGTTCCGGATCCTTCGGTCGAGCGAGGCGACCATCTGATGGCCGTCGCCCGCGGCGATGCGATCGCGCTGGCCCGCGAGCTCGTTCGCATCGACTCGCGAAACCCATCGCTGTCGCCCGGAGCGCCCGGGGAGGCGCCGGTGGCGCGATCATTGGGCGAGATCCTCCGAAGCTGGGGCTTCAAGGTGGAGATCGAGGAGGCCGCACCCGGCCGGCCGAACGTCATCGCATGGGTCGAGTCGCATAGTGAAGCGCCGGCGCCGGCGATACGAGGGGAGGGCGGAGCCCGGTGGCCGGAAATGCCGGCTCTGCTGTTCAACGGACACCTGGATGTGGTCGGGGTCGAGGGGATGATCCACCCACCCTTCGATGCCGAAACCCGTGACGGGCGGCTGTACGGGCGCGGATCGACCGACATGAAGGGCGGTATCGCGGCGATGTGCGCCGCCGCCGCGAGAGCCGCCGATGCCGGCGTGACCGGCGAGATACTCATCACTGCCGTAGCAGACGAGGAGTTCGAGAGCGCTGGAACGAGTGCGCTGGTGAAGCGTGGCATCAGGGCGCGTGCGGCGATCGTCACCGAGCCCACGCGGCTCGCGATCGCCCCCGCTCACAAGGGATTCGCCTGGGTCGAGATCATCGTCGCCGGGCGCGCGGCACATGGAAGTCGCTACGACATAGGGATCGACGCCATCCGACATGCCGGACTGCTGCTCGCGGAGCTCGACCTGCTCGAGGAGTCTGAGCTCACCCGGCGCACGCATCCGCTCCTCGGGCACGCATCGCTGCACGCATCGCTCATCTCCGGGGGAATCGGGATGTCGACATATCCCGATCGGTGCGTCCTCCACATCGAGCGACGCACGCTGCCGGGTGAGCGCGCCGCGGATGCGGTGACCGAAGTCAGGAAGGCGTGTGCGCGCGTTCATGCGCGGCGCCCTGATTTCGACGCCGAGGTGATCGCCGGCTTCTCGCAGAGCCCGAGCGATGTTTCTGTCGAAGCGCCGATCGTACGTGCGCTGGCCGCGGCACTCTCCGAAGCCGGGCTGCCGGCGCCGATGGAAGGACTCAGCGCATGGACCGACGCGGCGCTGCTAAACGAGGCCGGCGTGCCCGCTATCTGCTTCGGGCCGGGCGACATCGCGCTCGCGCACGCGGCGGAGGAGTGGGTGCTCGAGGAGGAGATCGAGCGCGCGGCGGATGTGCTCGCGCGGCTCGCGGGGGAATGGTGTCGCAGTGGAGAAGGTGCATGGCGGAGCTGAGCTCCACGCAGTACGATGCTCTCGAGCGGGCGATCATCGACGGCCAGCGGATCGCGGTCCGGAGAAGAGGCACCGAGTTTCTCGTGGTCCCGATCTCGATCGGCGCACGAGCGGGGCGCGAGACGATCGAGGCGCGCCACCCGACCACCGGAGAGAAGCTGACGCTGGTCATCCAGGAGATCGATGACTTCGAGGTCGTGCCGTGAAGCCTGACGTGCCCTTCGTCGCGATCTACGCGGACGAGTCCTGCCTCGGGAACGGGCGCGAGGGAAACAACCCCGGTGGCGCCGGCGGGCTCATCGAGTACTCCCGGGGGGAGATCGCGGCCATCGTCCGTCGCGACTACTGGATCTCCGAGCCCGCCACGACCAACAACCGAATGGCCCTCCGCTCGGTCATCGAGGCCTTTCGCGGGCTGTCGGCGAAAGGCAATCGCTTCGATGCGGTATTCATCAGCGATTCGAAATACCTCATCTCCGGGATGACCGAGTGGGTGCATGGATGGGCGCGGCGCGGCTGGCGCCGCTCGGGTGGCGCGATCGAGAATCTCCCGCTCTGGTACGAGGCGATCCGGGCAGTCGGCGACAACCGCGTTGCATGGCGCTGGGTGCGCGGGCACGACGGCCACCCGCAGAACGAGTACGCCAATCACCTGGCTACGCGCGCGGCGCGGGAGCAGACATCGTCCCGGGGGCTCGTGGCGTCACAGTTCGACACGTGGGTGATCGGGGAAAGGGACAGCGGCCGGGTGGTCGTACCGCCCTTCCCCTTCCCTTCCCGCGAAACCTTTCGAGCGGATCCCGTGCTTCCCACGCCTCCGGGCCTGCATCACAGTCCGTTCGCATGAGCCTTGCGTTAAGTGCTTCTCCGTGGCCTCGATCACGCGCGAAGCGGCACTTCGAGCCATCCGCTGGGTTGGACGGTGCAGGTGGCGTCCTGACGCGGGTCCTCAACGCATGAGTGAATCGCATGGATGATCTCGATCGGCTGTACCGGAGACTGGTGAACAACATCCGGACGAAGTACCCGCATTACCTCGCGAGCTCCTTCAGTGCCGAGGAGGTCTACCAGGTGATCGTGCCCTATCGGCACAATCGCCAGGAGCTCGGCATCGACACGAATCAGGACTACGAGATGGCCCTCATGCGTCTCCTGTCGGGAGAGCGCGGGTATCTCACCGTGGACCGCGATGTCCGCGAGGCACTGACCCGCGAGATCGAGTCATCGAATCCCGACACATCGCTCTTCCGCGCATTCAACGATCGAATGGTTGCGGTGTCGCCCGAGATGCTCGACCACGCCGATCCGACAATGGGGCGGGGGGCGGACGATGCACGCATTGCCACTCCACCTCGCGAAGCTCGAGCGTCGAGCCTGCCTCCCTCCAGGCAGGCGTCCGCATCGCCGGTCGCGCCGCTTCCAGC
>JBGTMW010000435.1:0-2609 GCA_041743365.1 Gemmatimonadaceae bacterium | reverse complement strand
GACGCGGCCGCGGCGGCAGGCGGGCTCGCAGGGGCGGTCGCAGGTGCGGCCAAGGATGCCGGGGAAGACGTTGGATGCCCGGTTGACCATGTAGGCGTCGTCGTAGCGGCCCTGGGCGATGAGGCGGATGTATTCGGGGACGTTGGTGTGGGCAGGACAAGCCCACTGGCAGTCCACGACGCGGTGGTAGTAGAGGGGATCGGAGACGTTGGTGGGGCCCATGAGGACATTGTTGAGGAGGCGAGGATCATCGCACCCGGGAAAGGGTTCGGCAAGACTTCTAACGCGCTAACGCCTTTAACGGCGTTAACGGCGTCAACGGCGTTCACGGCGGCATCGGTTAGAACAGAACGGCGTTATGGGTACGTCTGCAACGTCGTTAGACGGTCAACGGCGTCAACGGCGTCAACGGCGTCAACGGGGGGTCACCGGGTGGGGGAGTGGCGCGCTTCGTCGTCGGCGATGTGGCGCTGGAGCGCGCGGATGAGCGACAGCAGCATGCGCCGAACCAGCTCGAGGTCCGTCTGGAGCTCGAGGTGGTGGCGGACGTGGACGACTCCTGCGTCCCGGCCGATGAGCAGATGACCTTCGAGCTCGTTGAGCGATCCCAGGGCGATCTCGACGAAGTGCAGGAATTCCTGCCGCGTCGCGCGTGCGCAGCCTTCAGCGAGATTCGCCGCTGCCGAGGTGGCAGCTCGGATGGCCTGAGCACGCAGACCCGGGACGGCCCCGGCTCGACGCGCGGGCAGCGCCGCGATGACCTTCACGGACAGCTCGTGCGCGAGATGCCACACCCGGAGCTTCTTGAAGTCCTGCATGCCCGCCAGCCTAACCCTCGCGCCGACCCGAGGTACACTCCTTCTGTCCCGCCGCGCATCTGTCCGCCTCCGTCACCCGCCTGACCCAAATCCGCAGCTACGTAGCCGCCGTTGACCTTTAAACGACGTCGCAGACGTACCCCTTACGCCGTTCTGTTCTAACCGATGCCGCCGTGAACGCCCTTGACAGTTTGTCGCCGTGAACGCCCTTCTCTTCGGACTATCCCCTTCCAACCCGGCCCCCGCCATCTGTTTGTTGACATGCCGCCCCTCCCTTCTCATCTTCGGCCTTTCTTCGGCACCCGGCGCGCCCACGCTCCGCTTGGCTCCCGGAAACCGGGCTCATCGTCCGGCCGTTCCACTTCACACCGCCGTCGCCAGAACGCACTAGACGAGGAGACCTAATGCAGTTCGCTGAAACGTTCATCCGCCGCCCCGTGCTGGCGAGCATGCTCAGTCTTGCCCTGGTGCTCGTCGGTTTGATCGGCTACTCCCGTCTCCCCGTGCGCGAGTTCCCCGACGCCGATCCGCCGATCGTGTCGGTGACCGTCCTGCTTCCGGGTGCGAATCCGCAGGTCATCGAATCCGCAGTGACCGATGTCCTCGAAGAGGAGCTCTCCAGCCTCGAGGGCCTGCGCACGATGACGAGCGCGAGCCAGGAGCAGATGAGCACGATCACGCTCGAGTTCACCCTCGAGCGCGAGATCGAGGCAGCCGCGCAGGATGTGCGGGACAAGGTGTCGCGCGTGCGCGGGTTGCTCCCGGACGACGTCGAGGAGCCGGTGGTCGCCAAGCAGGAAGCGGACGCGTTCCCGGTGATGTTCCTGGCGCTGACGTCGACCAGCTACGGGTTGATGGAGCTCTCGGACATCGCCGACCGCCAGATCAAGCCGCGACTGCAGACGATCCCCGGCGTCTCGGGCGCGCCGATCTTCGGCGAGCGGCGATTCGCGATGCGCGTGTGGCTCTCTCCGCGCGAGCTGGCCGCGCGCGGTCTCACCACCCAGGACGTCGAAAATGCGATCCGAACCCGCAGCGTGGAAATTCCGGCGGGGCGCATCGAATCCGAGCGCCGCGAGTTCTCGGTACGCTACCTGGGCGAGATGAAGACTCCGGCCGAGTTCTCGGACCTGACGATCGCGAGCCGGGAAGGGCAGCTCATCAAGCTCGGCGACGTCGCGCGCGTCGAGCCAGGGCCGGAGGACGAACGCTCGGTCGTTCGCTACTCGCAAACCGACGCCGTCTTCATCGGGATCATTCGGCAGTCGAAGGCCAACGTGATCGATGTGGCCGAGGCCGTGCACGCGGAGCTCCCCGCAGTGCAGGCCGCGCTGCCGGCGGGCGTGACGCTCGACATGGCGTTCGACGGCTCGGTGTTCATCAAGCGCTCGATCCTCGAGGCAGAGGAGACGCTGCTCATCACCGCCGTACTGGTGGTGCTCGTCATATTCCTGTTCCTCCGGACGCTCCGTGCGACGATCATCCCGACGCTCGCGATCCCGGTTTCGCTCATCGCGACCTGCGCGATCCTCGCGGCGCTCGGCTACTCGATCAATACGCTGACGCTGCTCGGTCTCATCCTGGCGATCGGGATCGTCGTCGACGACGCCATCATCGTCATGGAGAACGCGTATCGGCACCAGGAGGAGCTGAAGAAGGATCCCACGACGGCCGCGATCGACGGGACGCGGGAGATCACCACCGCCGTGATCGCCACGACCATCTCGCTGATCGCGGTGTTCTCTCCGCTGCTCTTCCTGACCGGCGCGACCGGACGCCTGTTCAACGAGT
>JBGTMW010000434.1:0-5737 GCA_041743365.1 Gemmatimonadaceae bacterium | reverse complement strand
GCCGGCACTCTCGGGACACGCCGCGGCAACTCCGGGTCTCGCAGCGCTCGCAGTGACAGCCGATGCACTGCACATCGTCGGAGCCGCCGGCTGGCTCGGAAGCCTGCTTATGGTGCTGGTAGCGGGATTCCCTGTCGCGTTGTCGCTCGGCGCCGATCGGCGCGGCCCCGTCGTCGCACGCCTGGTCAACGCGTTCTCACCGACTGCGCTGCTCTTCGCCGGTGTCGCCGCCCTGACCGGAATCCTTGCCGCATGGCTTCACATCGGCTTCTCGTCGGCGCTCTGGACGAGCGACTACGGGCGGACCCTCCTCATCAAGCTCGCCATCCTCTCACTGGCCGTTGCAACCGGAGCGTACAACTGGCGTAGGGTGAAGCCATCACTGGGCAGCGAGCTCGGCGCGAAGCGCATGCAGCGGTCGGCGACCGTGGAGCTCGCGGTCGGTGTGCTCGTAGTGATCGTCACGGCCGTCCTCGTTGCAACGCCCCCACCGATGGACATGGATGAGGGCGCGGATACGCCCGCTCGGGCATTGCTGATCGAGGACTGACTGCAAGCGACACCAGCTTGCAGTCAGTGGTCAGGCCGAGGGTCGCATCGATCGCGATGACCAGTGAATCGCGGAGATCCGCCACCCGGCGGCAGTCCGGGTGAGAACCATGAGCTCTGCCCCCGCGGAGTTCACCTGCCGCCCGCGCGACTCGCCCGTCGTGGTGCTGGTTGATGACGCCCATGCGACATCTCCACGCACGGACACGCGAATCGGACCCCGGGTACTCTTCATCGACCTGGCGTACGCAATGTCGCCCGGAAGATGATGCGACTGATATTCCGCGCGAGTCTCCACACCGCCGCTCTCGAGGATCACGGCGTCGGGAGCCAGCAGCGACATGGCTGCCGCGCTGTCTCCGGAAGCCAGAGCAGCATTAAATCGCTCGATGATGGAGACGACGCTCAGCGAGTCGCCCTGCGACACCGGCACCGGTGCCGGATTACCCGTCGCGGCCGGAGCGATTGCCTGCGCAGGAGCGGACTGTCCGGATGCCGCGATGCTCAGGGAAATGCCCAGGGAGAAAAGCATCTGCTTTTTCATTCGAGTCCCGGGAAAATGGGGTGGGGTGAATTCCGCTTCATGTATATTCGGTCCTTCGCTACTTCAGATCCAGCCTGAGACCGAAGTTCGCGACACGTCCCTCCAGCGGTCCCCAGACATCCGTCGTCCATCGCCCGCCGAGTCCGCGTGCGGGCAGCACCAGCGGATCGTACCGCGTCTGTCGGTAGCCGAGCATGTTCTCGGCGTTGACGAACACCCTCGCCGCCCCGAAGCGCCGCTCAGCCAGCATCCCGATGTGGACGTACGGCCTGCTCTCGGCACGGTATGGATTGTCATCCAGCGACTGTCGCCCGGTGTAGTAGATCTCGACTCCGGCTCGGACGACTTCTTCCTGCTCCCACATCGTGACGATTCCCGCCTGATGCCGCGGAGTCAGCGGCGCGTCGCGACGGGTACCGATCTCCCGATCGAGCTCCGTGGAGCGCACCAGGGTGTACGACCCGGTCACGTGAAAGGGCTCGGGGTTCCAGCGCAGCAGCAGCTCTGCGCCTGCCGTGCGAGTCGGCCCGCTCGAGTTCGCGAGCTCGACCCGTGCCGGATCTCCGCTCGCAACCCGAAGGACCACCGGACCCTCGACCACCGACCCGAAGATGGTTGCGTTGAGCTCGAGCGATGCGAGCATGCCGCCGAGATCGATCGAGGCGCTGCGTGCGCGCTCCTCGCGAATGCCGCTGAGTGGCTCGAGGGGGGCGAGGCCGGTCACCTCCGTCTCTTCGGTGAATGGCGATGGCGCGAAGTAGCCCGCGCCTCCGGACGTGCGCAGCGTCCAATTCTCTCCCAGCCTCAGCAATGCCGACAGCCGAGGGGCGAGCTGCGTTCCGTATTCGCTGTGCCGGTCGACACGCGCGCTGGCCGTCAGCGAGAGCGAATGTGAGATCGTCAGGGTGTTCTGCGCGAAGAGCGCCGGGGTCGTGAATGCATAGTCGAAGCCCGCAACGTCTTCTGCGTCGTAGCGCTCCTGTTGGACAGCCGCGCCGATCACCCACAGTGCCGGTCCCTGGGTCAGGGCCAGCGATGTCTCTCCGAGCCATGTGAGATGTCGGTCGCGCTCCCGCACATCGCCAAAGTCATGACGATGTCGCTGCATTGCGGCGGCACCGCGAAACGAGAGAATGGTGCTTCCGCCGAGCAGAAGTGCCCCGACGATGCCGCCATCGTAGCGGTTGGTGCGCAGCTTCTCGACGAACGATTGTCCGTCGGGGACGGTCGCGCTCCCCATCGTGCCGCCCTGACGACGCTCCAGGGTGGTACCCCCGGTAATCATGAGCGAGTGGCCCTCGGGGCTCGACCAGAAGGCACGCGGGCGGACCACTGCCCGCTCGTATCCGGGGAGATCGGCCCAGCCGTCATCGTCGCTGTCGATCCGGGACTGCCGATGCCCACCCGCGAGGATGGTGTATCCCCATCGCTCCGTCAGCTTGCGCGACGCGAAGCCGACGGCGTCGGTGCCACCGAGCGTGGTCTGGTTGAGAAGGAGCTCGCCTGCACCATCCTCGTCGGGACGCCGCGAGATGAGGTTGATCACACCGCCGAGCGCCGAGGCTCCGTAAAGCGCCGAGGCCACGCCCTTGATGATCTCGACACCGGCGAGATCCATCGGCGGGATCTGAAGAAGTCCCAGCCCGCCTGTCTGCCCGCCGTATAGCGGGAGCCCATCCGCGAGTATCTGGGTGTAGCGACCCCGCAATCCCTGCACGCGAACAGCGGCTCCTCCGAGAGATGGAGATGTGGTCTGCACGCGCAGTCCCGCCGACTCGTTGAGCATCATGGTGATGTCGCCGGGGGTCATCATCAGCTTTTCCTCGACCTCCTCCTGTCCCAGCGTCTCGACGCGCAGCGGCTCATCCTCGATGCGTCGCCCGCTTCGCGTCGCGGAGACCATCACGCCGGAGAGCTCCACCGGCTGCGCGGCGAGCTCCATCGTGACGGCGGTATCGGCGCCCGACCGGAGGGTGACCATGAGCGTTTCCGCCCTGAAGCCGATCTTCGTCGCGATCAGCTCCCGTTGGCCAGGCGGCAGGCGGTGCAGCGCGATGCCGCGGACGTCCGTGTACCGGGCGACACCGCCGCTGCGAACCATCACGCCTTCGAGAGGCGTGGAGTCCCGCAGAACCAGTACGGTGATGCTCACCGTCGAGTCCCGCGTTGCCGAAGCCGGCTCCTGCGCGCCGAGCTCGCCGCCGCCGAGGATCAACGAGGCGGCGACGATGGACACCAGCATCCGAGTGCCTGGTACGAGCAGTGCCTACTTGACGGACCAGTCAGTGGCCAGGGCGGCGGTTCCCCATGACAGGCGCAGCTCTCCGCGCGCCTGGCCCGGCTGCGTGGATGGAATCAGCCAGATGGTCAGGCTCTCGAGCGGAGTCGCAAGCGTCGTCTCACGGAGGTCGATGCGCGCGATGTCGTTCGCGGGATCGTACATCATCGCGGCCATCATGGGCGACTGCGCCCCGGTCTTCTGCACGAACAGCTTCCACCCGGTGCGACTGGGCATCGTCTGAAGCACGTAGGTGCCCTTCGGTACGGTGGCGCCGCCGATCACCAGGTCCACATCGGTCGTGAGCGTGGTGGCCGCGTTCGCCCCCGTGCGCCATGGCTGGTCGTATGGAACCAGGCTGTCCGTGTTGATCCTGCGGCCGCGGAGGTGAGGCTGGCCGTAGTCGATACGGATGGTGGCGGGCTTCGCAGCGGCGCGTGCCGCACTGTCGGCGAAGGTGAGCGTGACCTCGGTCGTTGCGCGACCACTCGGGGCGGCGCGCATCGCTCCCTGGGCGGGAAGTGTCGCCGCACCGGTCACGAGGAGCGTCAGGGCCAGGAGTTCCGTTTGATATCGCATGAAGGAAGGAAGGTTGGAGTGATGTGGGCGGCCGCCGACTGCGCCGCGGGATCATGGCGGCACTCGCCAGCGGCGCGAAGCGGGGAGGGATCGTTGAATCAGTCGAAAGCTACCGCGCGAGCCGGTCATGGACGAGGCCGAACTTGGATATCGTCACCTGCCGATGACGCCGTGCCGTCTTCCACCAAGTACCGCCGAGACCGCGTCGGCGAGCAGGTTGAGGCCGAGGACCGTCAGCATTATCGCCAGGCCGGGAAAGAGAGCCAGCCACCACGCGATCCGCAGGAACCCCTGCGCCTGGCCGGCGAGAAGGCCCCAGCTCAACGCATTCGGGTCGCCAAGTCCGAGAAAGCCCAGGCTCGCCTCGACGAGAAGCACCTGGCCGAACGCCAGGCACAGGAGCACCACGATGCTCGGCATGACATTCGGGAGCAGCTCGCGCCCGAGAATTCGCGCGTGCGATGCCCCCGTCGCCTCGGCCGCGGTCACGAACGCGAGATCCCGCATGGCGAGGACCTCGCCTCGAACTACCCGCGCCAGCACGGGCCATGAGGTCAGCCCGAGCACAAGTACGATGCGATCGAGGCCCGGCCCGAACAGCGCGATCGCGACGATAGCCAGGAAGAAGCGTGGGAGTACCTGGAACATCTCGGTGAGCCTCATCAGGAGGTCGTCCAGCGGGCCTCCCCGGTACCCCGCGACGATCCCGATGCCCGTGCCGAGCACGAATGTCAGCATGGTGACGGCAGTCGCGATGAGAAGCGACGTCCGCGCGCCATGGAGCACTCCACTGAACAGGTCGCGGCCAAGCGCGTCGGTACCCATTGGGTGATCCGCAGACGGGTGCGCGAGTACCGGCCCGGTGAGAGCGAACGGATCCACGGTCGCGAGGAGAGGTGCGCACACCGCCGTCGACAGCGCCAGGCCAGTGAGCAGCAGGCCAATCCTGCCGGCCGACATCGACAACACCGCGGCAAACGTGGATCGACGGAGGAACACGCGCGCCGACTCAAAGCCGACCGCAGCCAGCTCAGCGGAGGCTGACGCGCGGGTCGATGGCGGCATGAGCGAGATCGGTGATGAGGTTGGCGGCAACGACAGCGAACGCGACGACCATGAACAGACCCAGCAGCACCGGGGTGTCGCGCGTCTGTAGTGCCCCGAGGAGAAGACGTCCCATCCCCGGCCAGCCGAAGACGACCTCGACGATGACGGCACCTGCGATCAGGTGACCGGCGCGCGCGCCAATGACGGTGATCGCCGGGAGGAGCGCGCGCGGCAACGCGTGGCGCAGAAGCACGACCAGCTCGCGCGCTCCCTTCGCCCGCGCCGTGCGAATGTGGTCGCGCGCAAGCTCATCGAGCAGCCCACTGCGAGTCAGTCGAACGAGCACCGCGATCTCGTGCGAAGCGAGCACGACCACCGGCAGTGCCATATGGCGCATTACGTCGAGCGCTCGCGACGCCCCGGTAGCGTCACTCCCCGCGGCCGTCATCCCCTGAACCGGGAGAAGGCCGAGCCAGAGGGAAAGAACGAGCAGTGCGATCTGACCAATCCAGAACACCGGCGTCGAGTAGAGCCCGAGCGCGATCCCGCTGATCGTGATGTCACGCGCACCGTCAGGCCGTCGCGCCGCGGCGGCGCCGAGCGGGATCGCCAGAACGATGGCCAGGAGAAGCGCGGTTCCCGTCAGCAGCAGTGTCGCGGGAACCCGCTCCATGATGACCGAGAGGGTGCTTCTACCATAGACGTATGAATGGCCGAGGTCCCCGCTCGCTACGCGAAGG
>JBGTMW010000433.1:0-2511 GCA_041743365.1 Gemmatimonadaceae bacterium | reverse complement strand
GGGCGCGCCGGAGCGCTTCCTGCCGCGCGCGGGTGTTCCGTCGCAGCCGATCTTCCTCTTTTCCGGGGTGATCGCTGCGTCACGCGATGCCACCGGCCGCCAGGCAGTGCTCCCCCCGCAGGGCGACAGGCTGCTCCTCTTCGATCAGTCGGGACGCTTTCTCCGGACGGTGGGCGAGGGGGATTTTTCCCGGGCGATCGCCGTCACGTCCGGCCGGGAAGGCTGGGTCGTGGTGGAGCGGGATGGAAACGTGATTGCGGTGACCGGCGACGCAATCGCCCCCAGCCCGCTTGCGGCCGCAGTGGTCTCCAATCCGGCCGCGGTCGCGATAGGCTTCGGCGTCGCAACCCTGACCCGCTTCGGCGACGCGTTCATCGCGGCGCGTTCCCCGTTCGCGTCTGCTGGCGCACCGGAACCCGACGACGCGCCCCTTCTCATTGAGATCGCCCCGAACGGAGTCGTCGCGGCGACAATGGACTCGACCATCAGTCTTGGCGACGCGACGCTCACCACGATCGCGAATTCCGGGCACCTGGCCGCGGGGGATTCCCTGCTGTTCTTCGCCTATCTCACGCGCGATCAGATCCGGGCCTACGACCGCGCCGGCCGGCGCCGATGGACTGCCGACCGTGGACTGCGGTGGCCCGCTGAGCCGGCCCGCAGTCCGGGCGGAGGCCCTGCCGCTCTATCGTATCGTCCCGTGAATCTCTCGATCGCGGTGCTCGATGATGTCGTCTACGTCCTGGCCTTCGCCGACAGCACTGGCTCGACAATGCGCGTCGATGCCTTCGACGCGGCGACCGGGGTGCTCGCGCGAAGCGTGACGCTGCCCGCGTCAACGATGCTGATCTCACTGGACCCGAAGGGCGCGCTCTGGCACGCGCCGGCCGACACCCTGAGCGTGATCGCCGCGCCGCCGGGAACCGTCATCGTGGACTTCACCCTTCCAACTCCGCGGGGCGACTCGCTCAGCCTGCGTTCGTTCCGCGGAAAGGTCGTGCTGCTGAACATCTGGGCGAGCTGGTGCGGACCCTGTCGGGACGAGTTCCCCCTGATGGCGCGGCTGGCCGGCGAGCTGGCGGCCGAGGAGTTTGCGGTGGTGGCCGTCAGCGATGACATGGATGAAAGCGCCGCGATCCGGTTCCTGGCGGAGTTCGACCCGCCCTTCGCGACAGCGTTCGCGCGCGGCGCCCTGGAGCGTGCGCTCAACTATCGCGGCCTCCCCTACACCGTGCTCCTGGATCGCGAGGGAAGGGTGATCGAGCGCTACATCGGATTCGGCGGCGCGGATCAGTTCGAGAAGCTGCACCGCGACGTCGTGCGCGCGCTGCGAGATTCGCCAAACCGGTAGACGTGATCGCGGGTGGTTCCGCGGGACGCCACAGCCGCTCGCCGGGTCGCTGGTGTAGCGACTACCGGCCGTCCTGCCGCGCGGCGGTCACCTTCGCTTCCTGTCGGACATCGCCCACCCACTCCACCGTCTCCTTCACCTCCGCGCGAGTCTCCTCGAAGGTGTACGAGGGTTCGCCGAAAGACGAGACACCGCGCTTAACCAGCCAGAGGCCGAGGCCGATCTCGATCGCGCCCGTGAGGAGCGCGCCGAGCCAAACGTTGCCGACGATCTGTCCGATCCCGGTTGCGAGCGCCACCGTGAGCGCGATCAGCATCACGACGCCGACACCAAAGGCGAGCCCGAGCCACATCGCTCCCTTGCTCGCGCTCTTCACGGATTCGCCAGCTTCGATCTTGGCGAGTCGGACCTCATCCTTGACCAGACGCTTGGAATCGTCAGCCAGTCGCTTGACGAGGTCAGGCAGGCCGACTTCCGGGTCGATGTGCACAGGGCGAGCAGTCACAGCTCCTCCACGAACGTTGCGAGTCGGACGAAGATGGGCATCAACGACAGTGGCAAAGAGTGTTCCTATTCCTTCGGCCCCCCTCCGCGCATTTCGCGCTTCCTTCGGGCGGCGCCCCGGGCAGGGGGGCCGGCGGGTTCACCCGACTCCACTTCCTCCACCCGAACGTGTGCGGCCAGCTCCGGACCCACCGACCGCCTGGTTGCGCCGAGGCGAAGGGCAATCGGACCGCCGAACGGCTCCCGTCCCTCTACCACGATCTCCGCCCCGGGGATGATGCCCATCTCGGCGAGGTAGCGAAGCATTCCGGGATCCTCATCGCTGACCCTCAGCACTCTCGCTTCGCGACCGAGAGCGAGCTCTGCCAGTGAAAGGAGGCGCCTCTCGTCCACAGCACCCTCGCGAGTCGGTATCGGCGCGCCGTGCGGGTCGACGTCGGGCTCACCGATCGCCGCGGCCATCCTGTCGATCAGCTCATCGGACGCTGCGTGCTCCAGGCGTTCGGCTTCGGCGTGCACGCGGTCCCACGGGTATCCGAGAGCCCCCGCGAGATACGCCTCTATCACGCGATGGCGGCGTATGGTGCGGAGCGCTGCACGGCGCCCTGCCGTGGTCAGGCGCACACCCTTGTACCGCTCGTGGGCGAGCAGCCCCT
>JBGTMW010000432.1:0-2328 GCA_041743365.1 Gemmatimonadaceae bacterium | reverse complement strand
CGCGACGCGCGCGACCGCGGCTGTGAAAGCTGGCCCGCGCTAGAGGCACTGATCGCGAAGCGGAAGGCGAAGAAGCGACGTCGCAGGCCGTCGGCGATGCCTCGCTCGGTGGACCGGGACTGCGGCACATGACCGGCATCTCCCCCCTCATCGAGCAGCGCCGGATCGGCCGCCTCCACGTGCATGCGCTCCAGGCAGGAGGCGTGAAGCTCGACGGTGGTGCGATGTTCGGTGTCGTCCCCAAGCCTCTCTGGGAGCGGCGCATCCCGGCCGATGAGCGCAACAGGATCCAGATGGGGATGCGGTGCCTGCTCATTGAGCACGATGCAGGGCTGATCCTCATCGATACCGGCTCCGGAAACAAGGAGAACGCGAAGTTCCAGGACATCTACGGGATCGAGAACGCCGGACGAGACGGTCGAACGGCGCTGGAGGACGCGATCGGGGCAGCGGGGTTCACCCCCGACGACATCGCGATCGTCATCAACACCCACCTGCATTTCGACCACGCGGGGGGAAATACATGGCGGAATCCAGCCGGCGAGACGCTCCCGGCCTTTCCGAAGGCGCGATACATGGTTCAGCGAGGCGAGCTGGATTACGCGACGCACACCAACGAGCGAACTGCCGCAAGCTACTTTCCCCCGAACTTCGCCCCGATTCAGGCCGCGGGGCTGCTGGAGCTGGTCGAAGGCGAGCGCGAGATAGTCCCCGGGGTTCGCGTCATGCCGTCTCCCGGCCACGTGCCCTTCCACCAGAGCATCCTCCTGGAATCGGGGGGCGAGCGCGCCCTTTATCTTGGCGACCTCGCACCGACGTCGGCGCACCTCCCCCTGGCCTGGATCATGGGATACGACGTGGAGCCGCTCGTCACGCTCGAGTCCAAGCGGGCCATTCTCGGGCGCGCGCATGCCGAGGAATGGCTGCTCATTTTCGAGCACGATGCCACGACGGCGTGGGGGCGCGTAAAAGACGAGGGGAAAGGCTATGCCCTTGCGCCCGCTTGACGGGGGGGCGGCCCCGACCTAAGTTTCGCTCTCACAATACGCTAAGCAGGATGGCGGTGTCGCTGTCCTCACCCTCTGGCCCTCGCTTCGGCGGGGTGTGCTGAAGGAGTCGAACGACTGCAGCGGCGCCCTCCATCCGGGGGCGCTGATCGCGCGGACGCCGGCTTCGGGGTCCGCGTTTTTGTTTTTCAATCTCCGTTCGAGGAGCTCTGCTTATTCAGGATCCGACAAAGCGTGTTCGCGTCAATCGGCAGATCCGCATCAGCCCGTTGCGCGTTATCGCACCCGACGGAAGTCAGATGGGCATCCTGGATGTCGAGACGGCACTTGCGGCAGCGCAGGAGCAGGGGCTCGACCTCGTCGAAGTAGCACCGACGGCGCGCCCGCCGGTAGTCCGGATCATGGACTACGGCAAGTTCAAGTTCGAGCAGGCAAAGATGGCCCGCATCGCGAAGAAGAAGCAGCACGTGATCCACCTGAAGGAAGTGAAGTACAGGCCGGGCATCGACGACCACGACTTCGACACGAAGACGCGTCACGCACGGCGGTTCCTCGAGGAAGGCAACAAGGTGAAGGTGACGCTGATGTTCCGGGGACGGCAGATCGCCCACCCTGAGCTCGGCCGCGAAGTCGTCGATCGTGTGGCGACCGAGCTCACCGACGTCGCCAAGATCGAGAGCGAGCCGAAGTTTGAAGGCAAGTCGATGACGATGATTCTCACGCCGAAATAAGCGAGCGTTACAGTGCCGAAGATGAAGACGCACAAGGGCGCGAAGAAGCGCTTCTCCGTGACGGGAACGGGGAAGGTCCGCCGCCTGAAGGCTTTCAAGAGCCACATCCTGACCAAGAAGACCTCGAAGCGTAAGCGCCGCCTCCGCCGGGCCACCACCATCAAGACGCCCGGCGAAGCAAAGAACATCAAGCGCCTGATTCAGGCATAAGGGAGAGCGACCATGCCTCGCGTCAGATCGAATGTCGCGCGCCTGAAGCGCAAGAAGCAGGTCATGAAGGCCGCCCGCGGCGCCTTCGGCGCCCGGAGCAAGTTGTGGAAGGCCGCAAAGGAGAACGTCGAGCGCGGCTGGAAGTACGCGTACCGCGATCGCAAGAACAAGAAGCGCGATTTCCGCCGGCTGTGGGTCATCCGCATCAACGCCGCGGCGCGCCAGAACGAGATGAGCTACAGCGTGTTCATGAACGGCCTCAAGCTGGCCGGCATTGAAGTAGATCGGAAGATGCTCGCGGACCTCGCCGTCCGTGACCCCGCCGCGTTTACCGTGCTCGCCGAGAAGGCGCGCTCCGCGCTCTCCTCGGCCGCCGCCTA
>JBGTMW010000431.1:0-7001 GCA_041743365.1 Gemmatimonadaceae bacterium | reverse complement strand
TCGGGCGCGGCAAGCGCTGCGCGCCGGATCATCAGGGCACGTCCGCCGAGGATGCCTTCGCCCGTAACGCCGACCCTGTTGCCCGCATCCGACCTTCCCCGCTCCACAGAGATGCTCGCCGGTATGCTGCACCTGCCGGACGTGGCGTGTCCCCGCACGTACGCTCCCGGAGCTGCCGCGTCCTCGAGCTCGACGGTCCATGACGTTGCGGCCTCGAATGACCCCCGACAGCGCGCGTTCGCGGTGCCTTCGGCCATCGCCGTGAGGACGCCGACCAGCAGCATCGCTCCGAGCCCGGCGATGGCGGAGGTGCGCCGGACGACGGCGTAGGCCACCGCGGAAAGCGCCGCGAGCATTCCCGGAACGACCAAGCCGCCGAATCCCAGGAGCAGACCGGCGGCGAAGGCAGCGACAGCTGAGGCAATGAGGGGCAGGCTGGCTCCCTAGGGAGCGGCCGGCGGCGGACCTCCCTCATTGTGACGTGGAGTCTTCGCGACGCGACGCATGGCGTCGTACACGAGCACCGTGAGCTCTGCGCGCAATTGATCGTACGAGAGGTGCACGCCCGTCACGACCTTGCCGAGCGATGAGTTCTCACTCACGTAGCGAGGCTTAGTCTGGTTGAGCGCGAGTGCGAGGACATCATCCTCGCATCGCGCGCAGGCGCAGAACTCGGCGTTCTTCGCCCGCAGCTCGCGATGGATCGAGCGAACCGCTCCCTCGAGGGCGTTCTTCATCCGGCGAGCGGGAGCGGCACCCGCTGGGGGACGATCGCGCCGGTGAAGGTGAATCCCGTCGTGCCGGTGATCTCCACCTGCGCGTAGCTGCCGATCATTCCTTCGTCGCCGGGGATGAGGATCGTCTTGAAGTCGCGCGTCCGGCCCTGGAGGAGGTCGCCGCGGCGCGCAACCTTCTCGACGAGGATCTCGTGCCGCGTGCCGAGGAGCTGGAGGTTCCGCGCGCGTGTCGCTCCACGGACTGTCTCCACCAGCCGGCTAAGCCTGTCACTCGCGACGTCGTCGGGCACCGTCTCGCTCTCGTCGAAGCGGGTCGCGGGGGTGCCTTCGCGCGGCGAGAATTTGAAGGTGAAAGCATCGTCGAAGCCTGTCTCGCGCACCACCTCGAGGGTCTCGGCGAAGTCGGCGTCCGTTTCGCCGGGGAAGCCGACGATGACATCCGTGGTGAGCGCGAGACCGGGAATGGCGTCGCGCAGCCTGGCGACGCACTCGATGTAGCCCTCCCGCGTGTAGCGGCGCAGCATCCGGCGCAGGGTTCGCGTCGACCCCGACTGCATTGGCAGGTGCACATGCTCGCAGACGGCGGGGGTCTCCCTCATCGCGGAGATCACGCGCGGACTGAAGTCGTTCGGGTGCGGGCTCGTGAACCGGAGGCGCCGAATGCCCGGCACGCCACCGACGGCACGCAGGAGGTCGGCGAAGTCGTGGGTGCCGTCGGTATACGAGTTGACGGTCTGCCCGAGCAGCACGACCTCCGACATTCCCTCCGCGACGACCGAGCTCGTCTCGCGTACGACATCGGCGAGCCTGCGGCTCCGTTCCGGCCCGCGAGTGGTGGGCACGATGCAGTACGTGCAGCGGTAGTCGCAGCCTCGCTGCACGGGAATCCACGCCTTCACACGATCGAACCGACGCGGTGTGAAATCCTCGTAGTGCTCCTCGAGGTCGAAGTCCGTCACGGAGACCCTGCGCCCCTCGCGGGCGCCGTCGAGCAGCGCCGGCAGGGCACGGTAGCCATCGGGTCCGATGACCAGGCTCACATGACGCGCGCGTTCCAGGATCTGTGGCCCGAGGCGCTGCGCCATGCACCCCGTCACTCCCATCACGGTGTCGGGATTCATGTGCCGGCGAAGCTCGCCGAGCCGGCCGATCACCCGCTGCTCCGCGTGATCGCGGATCGCGCAGGTGTTGACGAGAATGACGTCGGCGCCATCCGGGATGCTCACCGCATCGTAGCCGCGCGCCGCGAGCGACCCGAGCATCAGCTCGGAGTCGCTCACGTTCATCTGACATCCGTAGGTCTCGATGTAGACGGTCGGGCGGCGTGGAGTGGGCATCAGCGAACGATGGGGCAAGCGGGAGTGGGCAGCAAGCGGGACGGGCAGCTGAATTGAAGGTCGAGAGGCGCCGGGGCACGCGCCGTGACAGTCGTCACGGCACAAACCTGGTGCGCGAATCACCTGCCCTGCGCGCCGTCACCGGCGCCGGCGGGAGGAGGTAGCGGCAGCGTGAGGGGAAACGCGCTGCCGAGACCCTCCGTGCTCTGCACCCAGATGCGGCCGCCGTGCGCGTCGGCGACGAGCTTGCAGAACGCCAGACCGAGTCCGCTGCTCCGTACGCGCGGCACGGCCGCCTTCACCTGCTCGAACTTCCGGAAGATCACCTCGTGGTATTCCCGCGGGATCCCGGGTCCGTCGTCAGCGATGGTGAAGAGCACGCCATCGCCCTCCTTGCGCGCGTGAAACGATATGGTCACCGACTTCGCCGTATGGGTCAGCGCGTTCTGCACGAGGTTCGCGAAGACGCGCTTGAGAAGGCCCTTGTCGGCCTCGAATACCGGTGCATCGTCGGTGACGTCGATCGTGGCCTTCGCCTTCTCCTGCTGGAAGCGAAGCGACCATTCGTGCACGACCTCGGCGAGCAGCGCGGCGGGGGCGATCGGCGTCGGTTGAAGCACGATCATCCCCTCCTCGATCCGCGCTATCTCGAGCAGGTCCTCTATGAGGGCGAGCAGATCCTCGGCCTTGCCCTCCGCATCGGCGAGGGCGCGTCGCTGATCCTCGGTCACCAGCCCGAAGTCGCCATCGAGCACCATCTCGAGCGTCGCGAGCACGGAGGTGAGCGGCGTCTTGAGGTCGTGCACGATCATCTTCATCAGGTCATCGCGAACCTTCTCCAGCTCGCGCAGCATCCGGAAGCTCTGCTCGAGGGCGTCGGTCGCAGCCTTGAGCTTGAGAAGGCTCCTGACCCGTGCGCCGAGGATGAGGCGATTGTGCGGCTTCGTCAGGAAGTCGTCGCCGCCGGCCTCGATCGCCTTCACGCGATCGGTGGTGTCGCTGAGCGCAGTTACGAAAATGACGGGAATGCGCGCCGTGCGTGGATCCCGCTTGATCCTGCGGCAGACCTCGAACCCGGTGGATCGATCGTCCACGCCCATCGCTCCAGCCGGCATGGAGACGTCGAGTATGCAGAGGTCGGGCTGGTAGGCGGCGCAGCTGGCGACAGCCGATGGCCCATCGTCCGCCGATATCGTCCGGTAACCCAGTGTGTGAAGCTGGTCGAACAGCAGCTCCACATTGGCCGGGACATCATCGGCCACCAGGATCAGCGGTGGGAGCTCCTCGGAGGGGGCGCTCATTGGGTCAGGGACGGACGGCGAGTCCCACGCTCAGGGTCCAGGCCCTCTCCGCTACCTCGCCAAAGCCGGAGCGCGTGGCGCGCTGCGCCGCGATGTCGAGCCCGGCGCGATGCAATCCTCCGACGTTGGCCAGCGGGATGCCGACGCCGATCGAGTACGAGCGCTCGCGGGCCCACAGCATTCCGTCTCCCACGCCGGGCGCTCCGTCGAAGGCAGTGGAAGGCACTCCGAAGGGGAGCGAGCGCCAGCGAAACCCGCCGCGCAGCGCGACCACGCTTCCCTTGACGCGGGGGCCTTCGACCTCCGCCCCGAGTCCGTACTCCTGGGTGTCCTGCGCCCTGACATCCTCGGATCCCAGACCTTCAATCGCCGACCACTGCTCGAAGTCGGTCCCGGCGGAAAGCACCGCACCGGCAATTCCGGTGTAGGCGATCGACAGGCCGGCGCGGCTCGGAAGACGCCCGGTGCGCAACGATGTGCCGGCACGGCTCGCCCGGAGCGAACCCTCCAGTCGTCCCGACAGGCCGAGGGCCAGGTCGAGGCCGGGCTGCCAGGTGACGCCAGCCGACAACGCAGTGCCATTGTAGCTGACTTCGGACTCCCGCTCGAGCGGGACATATCCCTCCCGATCGAAGACGGTCGACACACGCACCCTGTTCTCGCCGGTGACCACGTGTCCGCCGACGCCGAACCGAAGGCGCGGCGAAGCCATGTAAGCAAGACCCAGCCGGACATCGTTCAGCCCGCCGGCACTCGAGAAGAGCGTGAGGGAGTGCAGCTCCTCCCCGTTCACGATCTGGGTCTGGGCAGACCTGGTCGTGTACGTGCGATCGAGGAGCGTGGAAATCGAGAGGCCGGCGGTGAGCGTGCGACTGATCTGCATTGCGCCGGCAATCAGCGGGAATCGGGCGGCGAGAGTGCGATCCTCGCCCCCGAACGCAACGACGCGTCGGAACTCCGGGTCGTACTGAAGGTGAAGCCCGGAGCGACCCCACGCGGAAAGTGCTGCGGGATTGCGCGTCGTCACCGGATCGAGCTCGGCTGTGGAGCCGCCGAGCCCGATGGCGCGACTGCTGAGCTGGCCGAGCGGGTATCCGAAGCCCTGCGCGCTCACGGAGCTCTGCGCGCCGGCCTCGCCAGGTGCGAACACGCCTGCGAGAGCGGCCGCGCCTACTCCGACCAGAAAGCCTTTCGGCCGCATGCGCGGCAATGCTGCAAGGGTGCTCATGGAATACCGAACTCGCCGCGCGGCAAATAGGTGATTCGCAGGATGGGACGCAGCGCCTGTGCCGCCTCCGTCGAGTAGAACTGTACTTCGGCCGGCCAGATCCCCTCGGTGCCCGATCGGAGAACGATCGCCTGCGGAACCCGCTCGGCGGTCGTGCTGCGCCAGAACCTCACGACGTTTGCAATGTCGAATGTTCGCTGGGCGCTCGCGGCGGGTGGCATTCGAACGGAGGGGAGCTGGAATATGCTGGGCGGGCTCTGGCCGGGGAGGGTGTCGGTGATCAGCACAGCCTTGTAGAGATCTGTAATCGCGCTCGTCGCGATCACCACCTGTGGACTGACGGTGACGGTGTCCGCGAACCCGTACGTCGGCGCCGGCCGCTGTGTGAGAACCAGCGCCGCCCGGACGATCGTGGTGGAATCGATGATGCTCGCAGGGAGATTGAACCTGATGTAGGTCCGCCGCCCGCGTACGCCCCCGACGCCGATGACATCCGGCGGCAGCGGAGGCTGGCCGGCGGCGACGACGTTGTAGTTGGTGAAGTCGAACGCGATGCGCGGGTCACCCACCGGCGTCCGCGATTCGGGAAGCACCGTGAGGAAATCGATCGCGGTGTCCGCGGGCGCGGGGTCATAGCGCACTACGGGATAGCTGGAGGTGTTCACGCTCACGACGGCGAGGCGCACGGGCTGGGCACTTCTCACGCGAATGCCGAGACGGAGGCGCTTGTTCTCCTGGATCTTCGCCAGGATGGCGTAGTCATCGAGGAAAATGCGAACCGAGTCCTTCAGCGCCGCGCTGTCGACGGTCAGCGTGCCAAGAAGACGCGCCGGCGTGAAGAGCGGGAGGAGCGCCGTGGTCATCGAATCCACGGCGTCGCTGTCGACATCGTAGGCCTCGAACACGACCGGTGCCGAGAAGCGCGAGAGATCCTCCTCGATCACGAGCCGGACGTGCGCACTGTCGATCTCGCTGATGTCGACCGTGTTCGCACCGGAGGCGTATGTCCTCGTCAGGGTGTCGAAGCGAACGACGTATCTCACGTCGAGGGTGTCGCCGCTGTTGGCGAGCATCAGCAGCGTGGCACCACCTCTCGGCGGGAAGCCTGAAAGCGTCGTGTCGACGACGACTCCCTCCACCACCGTATCCCTCAGCGCGAGTGCGTCGCCCGAGCAGAGCGCGGGACAGGCCGCACCGCCCTCCAGCTGCTCACCGCACGCGGTGAGGCCGAGCGAACACAACATCAACGCGACCAGACGCACAGACCATTTATGCAAGCCGAGTACTCCGTCCTTCGATGTCGAAACTGTCGACGATCGCCATGATCACGGCATCGACCGGGCGGTCCTTCGTGACCGCTGTCTGCCGCGCCGAGCTGCCCGTCGCGTAGAGAATGACCTCGCCAACTCCCGCGCCGACACTGTCCACCGCCACCACGTAGCCGCCCTCGCGCTCCAGCGTCGTCGCCAGGTTCACGACGATCATGAGCTTGAGCGAGTCGAGCGACGGATCCTTTCGCGAGGCGACTACGGTACCGACAATCCGTCCGAGTTTCATGTGCGGTGGAGAAAGAGCGGCGTGAACGGCGAAGGAAGCAGCGCATCGAGCGACCACCGGGCTTCCGCGCCCGCGCGCGTGTAGCTCACGATCGACAACGAGGGCGCAAACTCCGCCAGGACCTGCCTGCAGAATCCACAGGGCGGGGTCGGGGTGTCGGACTCCGTGGCGAGAACCAGAAGATCGAAGCTCCGAATCCCCCGCGAGACGAGCCCGCCAACCGCCACGCGCTCGGCGCACATGCACGCCGGAAACGACGCGTTCTCGACGTTGCACCCGACGCCGACCGAGCCGTCACCCCCCAGGAGCGCCGCCCCGACCCGAAAAGCCGAATAGGGTGCGTAGGCCTCGTCGAGCGCAGCGAATGCAGCCGCACGCAGCTCCTCTAGCCGGGAATCGGCATCCCGGCCGGCACCCGGCCCGCGCCGCATCGCCGTCACGCGTCGAGCAACAGCGGAAGGAACGAAGTGCCTCGTCCGCGATAGTCCACGCCGAGCCACTCCCCCACGGTCGCGCCGAGATCGGAGAACGTCTCCCGTTTTCCGAGAGGCGACGGCACCACGCGCGGCCCGAACGCGAGGAGTGGAACACACTCGCGCGCATGGTCGGTCGATGCCGTGGTCGGATCGTTGCCGTGGTCGGCGGTCACGAACAGGAGGTCTTCCTCACGGAGGGTGGCCAGGAGCCCTGGAAGGGCGGCGTCGAAGGCACGTAACGCCTGATGAAACCCCGGAGCATCGTTGCGGTGCCCGTAGAGCTGGTCGAAATCTACAAGGTTGCAGAACAGGAGCCCACTCCGGGACCGAACGAGCCATTCGAGGATGAGCCTCGTACCCTCGGC
>JBGTMW010000430.1:0-7576 GCA_041743365.1 Gemmatimonadaceae bacterium | reverse complement strand
CCGGCGGCATGGGCGCCGGCCGGGCAGTGGCCGGCTCCGGATCCTCGAAGATGGCCCGCGGCGCGATGGCTGCGGCAGGACTGGCATTCGCCGTACTCGTGCTGGGCGCCTTCACCGCCAACGTCGAGGGCGCGGCTCAGGCCTGCCAGGGATTCCCCCTGTGCAACGGATCCCTGCTCCCCACAGCGAGTGGCCAGCACATCCAGATCACTCACCGCCTGCTCGCCTTCCTGCTCTTCTTCCATGTCATCGGGCTGACCGTCGCCGCCTCGAAGCGCGGTGAGCCGGCTGTGATCGTCCGGGCGACACGCATCGTCCTCGCGATCATCGTCGTGCAGATCGTGGTCGCGGCGGCGCTCGTGGAGCTCTTCCTCCCTGCATCGCTTCAGTCTCTGCATCAGGCGGTGGGTGCGCTCGTCTGGGTGGCGGTCGTGACGCTCACCCTGCTCGCTCGCCGCACCGCACGTCCCACCGTCCAAGTGTCGTCACGGCGACTCGACGACGGTGATGTCATCGCGCAGGCGCTCGAGCCGGTGCAATGATGGGCGTCGCGCTCCGCACCGAGCCGTCCTTCGCGCGCGATCTCATCGAGCTCACGAAGCCGCGCATCATTTCCCTGTTGCTGGTCACCACCGTCGCCCCGATGTATGCCGCCGGACGGCCGGGCTGGGGGCTGGTGCTGACCGTCCTCATCGGCGGCTACCTGATGGCCGGCGGTGCGAACGCGGTTAACATGTACATGGACCGCGACATCGACGACCGCATGGCGCGCACTCGCCTGCGCCCGATCCCGAGCGGACGTCTCGGACCGCTGTCGGTGCTGGCCTTCGGCGTGGCGCTCGCGACGGCGTCCACCGCCCTCTTCGCCTGGTTCGTGAACCCGCTCAGCGCCTCGCTCGCACTTGCGGGATTCTACATATACATCTTCGTGTACACGCGCTGGCTCAAGCGGCGCTCTCCGCAGAACATCGTCATCGGCGGGGCGGCCGGCGCGATCCCGCCCCTGGTGGGATGGGCCGCGGTGACGGGCAGCCTCGACCTCACCGCGCTCTACCTCTTCCTCATCATCTTCTACTGGACGCCGCCGCATTTCTGGGCGCTCGCGCTCCTCAAGCAGCGCGACTACGGCCGAGCCGGTGTGCCCATGGCGCCGCTCGTGTGGGGAGAGCGCGAGACGATGCACCAGATGCTCTGGTATACCATCGTGCTCATCGCGCTGACGATCATGCCTGTCGCCCTCGGTGCATTCGGCACGGTCTACCTCGCGAGCGCACTGGTACTCGGCACGATGCTGCTGGTCGGGATCATTCGCCTGCACACCACGACCGAATGGGCCGCGCCTGCCTGGCGCGTCTACAAGTTCTCGCTGCTCTACCTCGCTCTTCTCTTCGTGGCCATGGCGGTGGACAGGCGAGTTGCGGGATGATGGTTCCCTGAGCGCGCGTCAGCGTCCGGAGACCGTGAGGTCGGCTCCGTCCCCCGCCCCGCCCATGCCGACGCCGTCGGAGCCGCCGATCACCGCGGATCCGCCAGCGCGCGGTCTCGCGGCCTTCCGGCCGCTGACGCGGCTCCTGCCACTCGTCCGCCCCCATCTCGGAGCGCTGTCGATTGCGGGCATCTGTCTCGTGCTCGCAGCGGCGGCTGGCCTCGCGTTCCCGCTCGTTGTGAAGCACCTCCTCGACGCCGCGTTCGTCGACGGAAGCAGCGCGGAGCTCGATCGAATCGCGCTCGGCCTTCTCGCGCTTTTCGCCCTCCAGGGTGCACTGAACTTCGTCCAGGTCTACGTGCTCGGGTCCACGGCCGAGCGTGTCGTCGCGCGGATTCGCGAGGACCTCTTCGCGCATCTTGTACGGCTGTCACCCGGCTTCTTCACGGAGCGGCGAACCGGGGAGCTCACGAGCCGGCTCACCTCCGACATCAGCGTCCTCCAGACGGTGCTGAGCCACTACATCTCGGAATTCTCACGGCAGATCCTTTTCCTCGTCGGGGGCATCACGCTCCTTACGCTGACACACCCCGCGCTCACAATTGTAACGCTCGCGGTCGTGCCGATTGTCGTGGGCATCGCGCTCGTCGCCGGGCGCGCGCTGCGGCGGGCGAGCACGGGAGTCCAGGATCAGATTGCCGAGGCCACCGCGCTTGCCGATGAGTCGTTCTCGCACATTCGAACCGTGCAGAGCTTCACTCGCGAGGCCGAGGAGACCAGGCGGTATCACGATCAGATGGGCGACGTCCTGCTCCGCGCGATCAGGCGCGCGCGAATTCGCGGAGTCTTCTTCGGTGCGCTGACCTTCTTCGCCTTCGCCGCGGTCGTCGCCGTGCTGTGGCAGGGTGGCCGGCTCGTGCTCGTCGGCGCACTCACCGCCGGCTCGCTCGTTTCCTTCCTCCTCCTCGCCATTACAGTCGCGGCCGCCGTTGGCGCGCTCGCGTCGCTCTTCAGCAGCTACAACGAGGCGGTCGGTGCCGCGCGTCGCGTCTTCGAGCTCCTCGATCTCCAGCCGACAGTCGCGAGTCCCTCGCACCCGGTTGCGCTTCCTGCTCCGGTGAGAGGTGATGTCGTCCTGGATCGGGTGACATTCCGCTATTCGCCCGAACTGCCGGCCGTGCTGCACGAGGTCTCTCTTCACATCCGTCCCGGCGAGGTCGTCGCTCTCGTCGGTCCCTCCGGAGCGGGAAAGACCACGATCGCTTCGCTGCTGCCACGATTCTGGGATGTCGAATCGGGCCGCATCATGCTCGACGGCCATGACGTTCGCGCCCTCGCGCTCGATGACCTTCGTGCTGCCATCGGCATCGTTCCACAGGAACCTGCGCTGTTCAGTGGCACCGTGCGCGAGAACATCGCCTACGGGCGGCCGACAGCGACCGAGGAGGAGGTGCGCGTCGCTGCCCGCGCCGCGCACGCCGAGGAGTTCGTGGAGAGCCTGCCGGACGGCCTGGACACGCGCGTCGGCGAGCGGGGCATCAAGCTCTCGGGAGGTCAGCGCCAGCGAATCGCGATCGCTCGCGTCTTCCTCAAGAACCCCGCCGTCGTCGTCCTCGACGAGGCGACGTCGAGTCTCGACAACGAGAGCGAGCGACTCGTCGAGGAGGCGATGGAGCTTCTCCTTCGCGGCCGTTCCACCCTCATCATTGCGCACCGCTTCAGCACCGTTCTCCGCGCCGACCGCGTCGTCGTCATCGACGGAGGCCGCATCATCGAGGAGGGCGTCCACGCCGACCTGATGGCTCGCGAAGGAGTGTACGCACGTCTCTACCGAAGCCAGTTTCGCGCCGGCGGCGACCCGTCCTCGTGGCTGGACGCCGGGGTGGCGCCGGACATCGGCTCGTAGCGCGCCGACCACTCCCGCGCCGCGGATCTTTTCGCGGCGTAAACCGGGTCATCCGCAGGGCCATCAAGAACCGGCCGCGGATTAACGCGGATCAACGCGGATAACTTCGCAGCGGCGTCGAGACTCGATCTCACGACCCGCAGCTCGATGAACGTCGGCTGTCCCGGCGCTCCCCTCCCGGTGAGCATCCGATCTTCCTTCTGTTCGTTCTTGCTGGCCCCGTTGCTGTTGCTGTGTTCTGTTGCTGTGTTCTGTTGCTTGTGTTCTGTTGCTGTTGCTCTTCTATTTTCTCTTGCTGTTCTTTCTGTGTTCGTTCTGTTTCTGCCTTTCATTCCAGCCCTGCCCCGTATACTGCCTGTCCCCAGCGCTGCAGCTCTCCTTCGCCCACTTCCAGGTGTTGCTGTTGCAGTTATCCGCGTTATCCGCGTCAATCCGCGGCCAGCCCTTCCGCCACTCACCGCGCCCGTCCCCGCGATGACCTCAATCAGCGGCTCGCCTCAATCGCGCGCCCGAAGTACCATGCTGACCCGAGCCGTCTCCCCGCGGGCAACCTCGATCGTCTCGTCGAACGCCCCGAACCGCTCATGCCACGCGATCATTCGATATCGCCCCGGAGGAATCGAATCCATCGCGAACGATCCGCGGCGATCGGTCATGGTGAAGTACGGATGATCGAACACGAGGATCCACCCGCGCGTCCAGGGATGCACATCGCACCGCACCTCGATCCGTCCCGGAAGCGCGAGCACCCCTTCGTCCGGCACGACCTGACCCGCGTCGTGCTCGGTCACGACGGTGATCGTGGAGCTGTCGACGCTTCTGAGAAAGCGCGCGTGGTGCACTGTTCGATCGGCACTGCGGATGTTGAGCGTCCCACCCGCGCGAACGGCCTGAACGCGCGGACTCAGCCGGCAGCGCGTGTGCATCACCTCGAACCGCCGGTTCAGCGGCAGCGGCTTTCCGGAGCGGGCATCAACGAGCCACACGACGACGCCAGCCATCCGGTCGCCGTACCGGCTGATCGTCGCATCCAGGAATGCATCGCCGCACGCCTGCACGTCCGCGGCAGGACGCACCATTGTGTCGCGCGGGATGTCCCCTTCGACACGCACCTCCCCGCTTATTCGCCCGCCGCCGGCGGCGATCTCGATCGTCGTGTACGCCGACGCGCCACCGCCGAACGCGGGTGCCGTCGGCGGCGGTGGCACCGCAACCGATGAATCGGCCGTGCGCACGGTGCGCTCATCGGAGCAACCGAGGAGCGCGGCGATGAGAAAAGTGACAGTGAGCAGCCGCACGCGAGCGGAGTGTAGGCTGCGCTCCCGATAGCTGCAAGGGAGGGTGACTTTTCGAGCACGAAATGCGTCTATTATGAGATCGTGCACGTCCGAAAGTGCGCTGCAGTCCGCAGTGCGCGCACCACCGCAGGGTGGTCAACTTGCGAATGGACGGAGCCACATGTCGCACACGCTGATTCTTGCCTTGTCCCTCCTGAGCGCGTCGCCCGCCGCTCCCAGCGCTTCCGCCGACTCGATACGGACCGACGCCGCAATCAGGGCCGCAGCCCTGCGCAACGCGCCCGATGTCCGGAAGTGCTACGAGAACGAGGGTCTGCGGCGCAATCCGGTTCTCACCGGCTCCGTGGAAGTCTTCCTCACCATTCTCCCGACCGGAGCAGTCTCGAAGGTCGACGTAAAGGCCACGGGCCTCGATGGCGCCGGCGGAGCCGAGGTGTCGCGATGCGTCCAGACCGTCGCCCGCAACTGGAAGTTCGACCGCGGGCCGTTCGTCGTGGAGACCGTGATCCTCCCCTTCAACCTCCTCCGCGAAGCCGCGGGCGCGGGCACGGCACGGCGCGCCTCGAGCGCGCAGCGCTGATCAGACGACCATCAGATCGCGCTGGATCTCCTTCGGCGTGATGATCACCTCGCGTTCCCCGACGTACGCATTGACCTCCGTGCGCATCCCGATCTCTCCGCTGATGTAGATCCCCGGCTCGAGCGAAAAACCGACGCCGGGCACCAGCTTGCGCTCCTCGCGGGTTTCCATGTTGTCGATGTGCGGCCCGGATCCGTGCAGCTCGCGAGGGTCGATCGAGTGACCCGTCCGATGCGTGAAGTACTTGCCGAAGCCACGGTCGCGAATCACACCGCGCGTGACGTCGTCGACCTCTCCTCCCCGCACATCCTCCCCATGATTGATCCGCTCGCGCAGCAGTGCGATACCTGCATCGCGCGCATCGCGAACGGATTCCCACACCTCGATCGAACGCGCGCTCGGCTCGCCGAGTGATGCCATCCATGTCTGGTCGGCATAGATGTTTCCGGGTTCGCGCGCCCAGAGATCGATGAGGAGCACTTCCCCGCGCCTGATCGGCCTCGGGTTCGATGCCGATGGGCTGTAGTGCGGGTCCGCGGCATTCGCGCCCGCTGCCACGATCGGCGGATTGTTGGTGACCAGCCCCCCGCGCGCGAACGCGTCGGTGATCCACTTCTGCAGCTCGTGCTCGGCCACGGGTGTGCCCGCCGACGCACGCTCACCGGCGAACACCATTGCCTCGCGCGCTACCTTCGCGATCTTCTCGGCCGATCGGCGGTGGGACGCGAGGTGGTCCTGCGACCACGCTGCGTAGAAGCTCGTGACGAGCGGACCCGATGACACGACTTCCGCACCAGCGCCGCGCACGAGCTCCACCACGCCGGCGGGAACGCGGTCCAGATAGGGAATCGCGTCGCCGGGCGAGTATTCCATCGCCACGCGTTTCCCGCGCACGAGGCCGGCGATCAGCGATTCCAGCTGCTGCCAGCTGCTGTAGATCTCGCGGCTCCACTGCCTGGGCCAGAGGTGCCAGGGTCCCTGCTCGATCGCATGGGTGATCGCCACGGGCAGGCCTTCGCGCGGAATGAAGGCGAAGACGCGGCGCGTCAGCAGGCCTTCGAGCCGCAGAAGTCCACCCGCGACCGGGTTGATTCCGTGAAAGTCGAAGACGAGCCAGCCATCCAGCTCTTCCTCGACGAGTGCCCGCTGGAGCGCGGGAAGGGTTTCAGGTGTCAGCATCGATCTCTCCTCATTGTTTCCGCGCCACGGGACGCCACTCGGCGCGCCACTCGCACTGTCCCTCGCCGCGGCTTGCGCAGCGCACGTGCTCCACCGAGCCTGCCCCGCCGATCAGCAGCCGCAGCAGCTCCCGGAGCCCCGCCTCGTAGTAGGTGCACCCGCCGCCGCGAGGCGCCGTGTCGATTGTGACCGACTCCGGGATCTCGAGCATCAGGTAGTTGCCCACCCGGCGAATCGTCCCGTTGAAGTAGCGGCGGGCAATCCGCCGCGCGTGCCGCAGGGCAAGGGGACGCGCGAGCAGAGACGGTAGCACGAGGATCACCCGCCGAACGGTCCCGGACAGGGTGAGATAGGCTTCCTTGGCGAGATGCCGGCCCGCGGATCGGAACACGGCCTCGGCGTCGGGACGCCGCCCGATCAGCCGGGCGAGCGCCACTGCCTCATCATGCCCTGGTCGATGCTGACGGCGAACGGCTTCAACGTAGCGCTTGATCTGGGCGTGTACCGTGTCACTCAGCCCGAGGCGCTTGTTGCGCAGCTCGGCGACGAACTCGGCCTCCAGGTCCCCTTGCGGGGTATCGACGTTGCGGACAGCCTCGAGCAGGCTAAGGGGTAGGAGTGGGTCGACCGTGGCTGCCATAGATTCCGAGAGGCGTGGGCTGCGAAGCTAATTCCCGTGAAGTGGGCATTCAAGCAGGACGGTGGAAGCCTCGCGCTTCCGAATGGGAACCAGTGGCCCGGGAATCGCCTTCACCCGGTGGCGATCATGACGGGATCGCGGCAGAATGGCCAGTCCGACCTCACTTTCCAGCGACGGAGCCAGGATCGGCGCAAGCATGAGGGAGCAACGATCAGACGGAAGCGCGACATCCTGCGCCGCGGTAAGAGAGCTCGCCTACGAGTTCCTCGATGAGGAGCTTCCCGGGCCGGAGTCGGCCCGCGTGATCGAGCATCTGTCTGTGTGCAGTCCGTGCGCGGGCCACTACGCCTTCGAGCGCGCATACCTCGCGGCCGTCCAGCGCGGCTGCTCCATCGAGGAGGCCCCGGCCGAGCTTCGCAACCGCCTCCGCGCCGCGCTCGCCGAAAGGAAGAAGACCCGCCACGAGTCGTAGCGGTGAGCGCGGCAACGAGCGCGGTGGGTCTCGCGCTGCCACTCGCCGATCCGATCGGTCGGGCCGCGGTCGGGG
>JBGTMW010000429.1:0-3623 GCA_041743365.1 Gemmatimonadaceae bacterium | reverse complement strand
ATCCACGCCGCGCGCGGCCAGCCCGGCCAGGCAGTCTCCGCCGCCCTGATGCGGACGCTGCTCGAGGGAAGCGAGATTCGCGAGTCGCACCGGCATGGAGACTCCCGCGTCCAGGATGCCTATTCGCTGCGGTGCATTCCGCAGGTTCATGGCCCGGTCTGGGACGCAATCGAGTTCGCTGGCGGGGTGATAGGGCGCGAACTCAACGCCGCAACTGACAATCCGCTGGTGTTCGAGAATGGAGACGTCGTCAGCGGCGGCAACTTTCACGGCCAGGCCGTAGGCATGGTCCTGGACGTGCTCGCGATCGTGCTGACGAACCTCGCAACGATGTCGGAGCGTCGGATCGACAGGCTGGTGAATCCCGAGCTGAACCAGGGCCTGCCGCCATTCCTGGTGCGCGATGCAGGCGTCAACTCGGGGTTCATGATGGCGCAGGTAACGGCCGCGGCGCTCGCGAGCGAATGCAAGGTTCTCGCGCACCCCGCGACCGTCGACACCATTCCGACCGATGGCAACAAGGAGGACGTCGTGCCGATGTCGATGGGGGCCGCATGGAAGCTCCGGCGTGTCGTCGACAACGTCCGGCATGTGCTCGCGATCGAGCTGATGTGCGCCGCGCAGGGCCTCGACTTTCGCGCGCCGCTTCGCTCGAGTGCACCGGTACAGCGCGCGCATGCCGACGTACGTGCCATCGTGCTGCCACTCGATCGGGATCGCGTACTGAGCGACGACATCCAGCGCCTCGCCGTGGAGATCGCACTGGGTCGCTTTGCGGCGGAGGATCTGTCGTGACGAGCACTGTGCCGTCGAAGCCGGCGCTGCGGGCTTCCGGACCGCGTCCCGTTCGCGCACCGCGTGGTACGACCATCTCCTGCCGGGGGTGGCAGCAGGAGGCGGCGCTCAGGATGCTGATGAACAATCTCGATCCCGAAGTTGCCGAGCGGCCGGATGATCTCGTGGTGTACGGCGGAACCGGCCGCGCCGTTCGCAACTGGGAGTGCTTCGACGCGATTGTGCGTTCGCTGCGCGCTCTCGCCAACGATGAGACGCTGCTCGTCCAGAGTGGCAAGCCCGTCGCCGTCTTCCGCACTCACGAGAACGCCCCGCGCGTGCTGATCGCGAACTCGAACCTGGTCGGGCGTTGGGCGACGTGGGATGTGTTTCGCGAGCTCGAGCGAAAGGGGCTCACGATGTACGGCCAGATGACCGCCGGATCATGGATCTACATCGGGAGCCAGGGGATTCTCCAGGGCACCTACGAGACCTTCGGTGCTGTGGCGACGCGGCATTTCGGGGGAACGCTCGCGGGACGGTTCGTTCTCACGGCGGGACTGGGTGGAATGGGGGGCGCGCAGCCTCTCGCCGCGACGATGCACGGCGCCGCGGTGCTGGCCGTCGAGGTCGACGAGACCCGCGCGGCGAAGCGTCTCGAGACGGGCTACTGCGACCGGATGACGAACTCCCTCGACGAAGCCCTCTCCCTGATCGAGCGGGCACGGTCCGGACGCTCGGCGCTTTCGGTCGCGCTGATCGGCAACGCCGCGGACGTCCTCCCCGAGCTCGTCGCACGGGGCGTGAATCCGGATGTGCTCACCGACCAGACGAGCGCCCATGACACGCTCAACGGTTACGTCCCACGCGGAATGTCACTGCATGCGGCCCTGGCTCTGCGCGAGAACGATCCGACCGCGTACATCCGGGCGGCCGTAGGGTCGATCGTCGAGCACGTGAGGGCGATGCTCGCGATGCAGCGTCGCGGTGCGGTGACCTTCGACTACGGCAACAACATCCGCACCGTTGCCCTCGACGCGGGCGTCTCCGATGCATTCGATTTTCCGGGCTTCGTCCCCGAATACGTGAGGCCGTTGTTCTGCGAGGGGAAGGGGCCCTTCCGCTGGGTCGCCCTCTCGGGAGACCCCGCCGACATCCATCGCACCGATGATCTGGTGCTGGAGCTCTTCCCCGACAACGAGCACCTTGCGCGGTGGATCCGGCTCGCGCGCGAGCGCGTGCACTTCCAGGGATTGCCGGCGCGGATCTGCTGGCTGGGGCAGGGGGAGCGGGCACGCTTCGGCGTGGCGCTCAACGACCTCGTCGCCTCCGGCGAGCTCTCGGCGCCCATCGTCATCGGGCGCGATCACCTCGATACGGGGAGTGTCGCGTCCCCCTTCCGCGAGACGGAAGCGATGCTGGACGGGAGCGACGCAATCGCCGACTGGGCAGTTCTGAACGCGCTGCTCAACGTCGCCAGCGGCGCGTCCTGGGTATCCTTTCACCACGGCGGTGGTGTCGGGATCGGCAACTCCCTTCACGCAGGCCAGGTGATAGTCGCCGACGGAACACCCGAGGCCCGGGTGCGCCTCGAGCGCGTGCTCACCAACGATCCAGGCATCGGCGTAGCACGCCACGCCGACGCCGGCTACGAGTCCGCAGTCGCGACAGCACGCTCGTCAGGCATTACGCTTCCAATGTCGTAGGCAGCCTGACCGCCGTGCCGTAACCGGAGATTCCATGCTGTCAGCCCGCTTCAAGCCGTGGCACGTCCCGATCTTTCTCGGGAAGTATGCGTATCTCTGTGCTCGACGCCGCCCCATCCTGGTGCACTTCGAAGTCACCATGCGCTGCAATGCGCGATGCGGCTTCTGCGACTACTGGAAGACGAACCCGAAGGCGAAGGAGACGGAGCTGAAGAGCTTCGCGGATGCGGCGAAGTTCTTCAACCCGATGATGGTCACGTTCACGGGGGGCGAGCCCACGCTCCGGCGCGATCTCGAGGATCTCGTCTCATCGGTCGACAGGGCGATTCGCGTCAAGTACATGACGCTGATCACGCACGGCGGCATGCTGAGCCCCGAGCGCGCGCTGTCGCTCTGGCGCGCGGGGATGAACCAGTTCAACATCTCGCTCGACTACCTGGACGACCGGCACGACGCCGCTCGCGGCATCCCCGGCCTCACGCGGCGCATCTTCGCGAACATCCCCTCGATCCGTGCGCTGGGCATAGACAGCATCCGCTTCAACACGGTCATCAAGAACGACAACCTCGACCAGCTCATGCCGATCGTTCGCCGGGCCGAGGAGCTGGGGTGTGGCGTGAACTTCAGCACGTACACCGACAACAAGAACGGCAATCGAGATCACCTGCTCGACGGTTCACCGGATGGCCAGCTCGAGGACGTGATCGCCGAGCTGCTCGCATACAAGCGGCGCAGGCGCGGTGTCATCACGAACTCCGACTACTACCTGGAGCAGGTGCCGCGCTACGTGCGCGGGGGCATGAAGGAACCCTGCCAGTCGGGGATGAAGACGATCCACGTCGACCCCACCGGCAGGGTCAAGAGGTGCCCGGACTTCCCAACCGACTTCCACTGGTCCGAGTTCAAGGCGTACAAGCCGATCGACTGCAATGCATGCTACTACGCGTGTCGCGGTGAGGCGCAGGCCCCGCTTCGGATCTCGCGTGTACGCGACGTGATGGCTTGACGTCACCCGACGAGCGCCTGTTCATCGGAGCCAGCCAGGTCGTCACCTGCGCAGGGCCCGGTCGCGCCCGCCGTGGAAGCGAGATGGACGACGCGGGCGTTCAGACCGGTGCGGCGGTCGCGGCGCGCGGTGACCGG
>JBGTMW010000428.1:0-1579 GCA_041743365.1 Gemmatimonadaceae bacterium | reverse complement strand
CACCACCGCGATGATCGCGACCAGCACGCCGGTGGCCGTCCTCGCCGTCCGCAGAGGGGCCGGGACGCCGACCGTCACCATTGCCAGCGCCGGAACGGCCTGCGCCTGGAAGCGCCGGAAGGTACGCCCCTCGATGCTGGTCGGGCTGCCCTCCACAAGACCCGCGCCTCGAACCTCGGCAGCCTCGTCCTCGACCAGGATCTCGAGGATCCCGGTTGGATCCTCCACGGCAAACGTGGCGGGGAATGCCTCCGGCGAAAGCGCGTACGTGAAGGCGATCCGCTTGAGCCCCGGTGCGACAGGTGCGAAGGCCGCGACCCGATCACCGACGAGACGAATCGCTTCGTTGGAGCCGAGCTCGGGGCCACTCGAGAATTCCCTTGCTCCGTCGGGAACGGGCGCGGTCCAGAGGGGTGGCCCGTCGACCGCGGCCACCCGCGTCAGGATGGTGTCGTTGGTGATGTCGTAGATCTCGGCAACGCGATGCTGCGGTCCCTCCGTGCGCGCGAAGACGAGGATATGGCGGCCACGGACCTGGAGCGGGATCGGCGCGGACGTGGTGTCGAAGACGGTGAGCGTCGCGTCGTCGATCGTGGGTTCGGCCGGAATCGCGCCGGTGATGTAGGCGATCCCATGATGCACCGTCGAAACGAAGTACTGAACCGCGTCGGCGCCCGAGCGGGCGTGGGTGATCCTGTACTGTCCCGACGCGTCGGTGCGCGTCGAATCGAGCGCCTCTCCCCCGCCGACCCCGATTCCGTGCAGAATCACCCATTGTCCGGGGAGAGGGCGCTCGCCGGATCCGGTGATGCGGAGCACGCGGCCCTCCATTGCCGATGGAGCGGGATTCGCGCGCGCCGGCGCCTGCGCGCCTGCGAAAGTTGCGGCTCCCAGCAGGGCGCCGAGTGCTGCGCGGATCAGAGGTTGAACTTCCCGAAGTCCTCGGGACGCAGGTTCTCGAGGTGCTCCTTGAGATCCTGCGCGCTCATGCGGCGCTGCTCCTCCTCGAGATCGGAACCCTCGGGCACGGCGCCGACTTCATCGCCCTCCTCGGCGTCGGCGTCCTCGGCAGCTACCGCGGTGAGCAGCGACTCCGGAGCGAATATCGGCGCGGCAAGCCGAAGTGCGATCGCGATGCTGTCTGACGGACGGGCGTCGACGTGCACGACGTCGTCGCCACGCGCGAGGTGGAGCTCCGCGAAGTAGGTGTTCTTCTGGACCCGCGTAATCTGCACCCGGCGGAGCGATCCTCCCAGCCCCACGATCAGGCGCTTGCACAGGTCGTGGGTGAGCGGGCGCTCCCGCTTCATGTTCTTCATCTGCATGACGATCGATTCGGCCTCGGGCTGGCCGATCCAGATGGGGAGGAGCCTGTTGCCGCCCTTCTCCTGGAGAATCACGACGTACGAGTTCGTCGAGCTGTCCAACCCGAGGCGAGCGACGAACACTTCAACCATCTGAGACCTCTCTGGCGCGGTGCGACTGGTGGGTGCGAGCGCTGCGGGCGCCGACCGGGCGCCAGCTACCGCACGGCCCGCTTGAGGGCGGCTGCGCGGTCGGTGCGCTCCCATGTAAAGTA
>JBGTMW010000427.1:0-3970 GCA_041743365.1 Gemmatimonadaceae bacterium | reverse complement strand
GATGATCGACGGCGCGGAAGGGCGCATCTCGCGCGAGGGATCGCGGCTGGCGGCGTGGGTGGTGCCAACGGACGAGGAGCTTCTCTTGGCGAGGGACACCGTGCGGATCGTGGAGGGGAGGGAGCGGTAAACGGAGTGAACGGTCGACAGTTGTCAGTCGTCAGTCGTCAGTGAACACCGGTGGGCGACTCTACGCCGCTCGCAGAAAACTGTCGACTGAAAACTGAACACTGTTCACTCCGTTTCCCGCTCCCTCCCCTCTACGAGTCGTCATTCCTCCGCCATCAGACTTGCGAGCCTCTCCAGCACACCACCGAGGTCCGGCTTCGATTCCAGCACCGTTACCATCGGATCTCCCCCCATTCCCTCGATTCGCTTCACTGCATTCCTGATCGTGAACGCGCGCTGGTCGAGCGTCGTGTCGACCTCGTCCCACGTCAGCGGCATCGACACCGTCGCGCCCGGCAGCGGCCGGACGCTGAAGGGCGCGACGATCGTCTGGCCGCGGCGGTTCTGGAGGTAGTCGAGGTACACCTTGTCGCCGCGCTTCGTCACGTGTCGGGTGACGGTCGCGATCTCGTGCAGCTCGCGGAGCACGAAGCGCGCGAGGAGCTCGCCGAGCGTGCGCGACTGCTCGTAAGTGCATTGTCGTCCCAGCGGAAGAAGGATGTGCAGTCCCGTCTTCCCCGTGGTCTTCACGAAGTTCGGCATGCCGATCGACTCGCATACGCCGTGCAGAACGACGGCGCAGCGCACGACGTCCGAGAATGGCGCTTCCTTCGGGTCGAGGTCGATCACGCACCAGTCCGGAAGCTCGAGCGATCCCGCCCGGCTTGCCCAGATGTGGAGAGGAATGGAGCCGAGGTTCGCGATGTACTCGAGTGATTCCTCGTCGTCGCAGATGAAGTAGCGGACGTCGCGCTGGGTGTCCTCGCTCCAGATCGGGATCGTGCGCATCCATTCCGGCGCGAACCCCGGCGCATCCTTCTGGTAGAACGACTTTCCGTCGATCCCGTCGGGGAATCGCGTCATCACGACGGGACGGTTCCTGAGATAGGGCAGCATCCATGGCGACGCGGCGCGGTAGAACGCGATCAGGTCGCCCTTGGTGTAGCCGTCGGCCGGCCAGTAGATCTTTTTCGGGTTGGAGATCGTGACGGTCTTCTGGACCGGAGTTTTCGGGGGCGGCGGCGGTGGGTCGTGTGTCGCCGGAGCGCGCGTCTCCGGCGCCGCCCCCGCGTTATCGACTCCCTCGCCGCGATGGGATGACTCGGCCTGTGCGGGGCCGTCGATCGACTGAAGGCTGTCGTCGTCTCCCTGCTCGGCTGCCTGCGGCGCGACCCAACCCTGCCGCTCGCATTCGTGCGGGCGCTTGTCGTTTCTCAGTCGAAGGAATGCCGGATGCCTGAGCACTCCGTCCGGCGTCACCTCGCGATAGCGCACTTCGCACACGTGGACCGGATCGACCCACGTCGTGGTGCTCGTCTCCATGATCGCGTCGGCCGGTAGCGGCGCTGCGCCGGGAGCGACGACGGGCCCGGCGCATGACGGATCACGTCGAACTATCGGGTCGAGGAGCGCCTTGAGCTCCTTCAGGAGTGAATCGTTGAATCCCGTCCCCACCCGGCCCGCATACACGAGCGTACCATCGACCATGTCGCCCACCTGGAGTGCACCGAAATGCGCGCGACTTCCCTTCGGCTTCGTGAAGCCGACGATCACGAAGTCGCCCGTGCGCTCCGCCTTTATCTTGAGCCAGTGCGGCGATCGTCCGCCGCGGTAGGGCGAGCTGGCCTTCTTCGCGATGATCCCCTCGAGCGCCATCGCGCTCACCTGCTCGAGGAACGCTTCACCTTCGCGGTCGATGTGGTCGAGCGCGCGAAGGGGACCGAGCGCCGGCACCACGTCCATCAGGTGCTGCTTGCGCTCCGTTAGCGGGAGGCGGCGAAGGTCGAAGTCCTCGAAGCCGAGCAGGTCGAAGGCGAAAAAGGTGGCGGGAAGCTCGACGGCCGCGCGACGCACGTCCATGGGAGAGCTCAGGCGACCGCGACGCTGGAGCATGGAGAAGCGCGGCACCCCCTGCTTGTCGAGCACCACGACCTCGCCGTCGATCACGAACTCGTCGAGCGGAAGCTTCTCCAGGGCACGCGCAATCTCCGGGAACACCGCCGTATAGTCGTTGCCGTTGCGCGTCAGGAGCAGCGCTTCCCCGCGCGACTTGCTCGCCAGCAGCCTGTATCCATCGAGCTTGAGCTCGAACAGCCAGCCGTCGCGCGTGAAGGCTTCTTCCGCCGGTTCAGCAAGCATCACCGAGGTGTTGCGCGGGTCGATGCGCGAGCGCGCGGCGTCCGTCTTCTCGAGCGCCGAGCGCAGTCGCGTCGCCGGAGTCGCTCCCGACTTTACCTCCTCGACCGTGAGGCCCGAGAGCACCGACTCCTCCGGGAACTGGTCGCCCGGCTGCTTCACCCACGCGTCGCGCTCCTTGATGAGCAGCCAGTCCTTGTCGCTCTTCTTGATCTTCACGAGCGTCCACTTCCCGTGGAGCTTGTAGCCGCGCAGCTCGAAGAGGAGCTTCCCCTTCTCGAGCCCTGTTCTCCAGTCCTCGAGGGGAACCCACTCGCCGCGGTCCCAGACGATCACCCCGCCCGCGCCGTAGTTGCCGGCCGGTATCACGCCCTCGAAGTCACCGTACTCGAGCGGGTGGTCCTCGACCTTCACCGCCAGCCGCTTGTCGGCCATGTCGTACGACGGGCCCTTCGGCACTGCCCACGATCGGAGGACTCCGTCCATCTCGAGCCGAAGGTCGAAGTGGAGCTGCCGCGCCGCATGCTTGTGGACGACGAAGAGATTTCCCGGCGCGCGAGATACCGAGCCGACCGGTTCGGGAGACCGGTCGGCGGATCGCTTCGCCCGATAAGTACTTAGGCTGTCCCCGGGGGACGCAGCGGACCCCGGGGGTGAGTCACTACTCTCGACCATGCTCGTCTGGAAGAAAGCCGGTAGGGTCGCGGAACTTTCGCGGCCGTGTTATTGTCACAAATGTGGGGCGTCCGCGCCAGTTGTGCAAAACTTCCCTCCACCCCGCGACGTATGCCAGCCCGCTCGATAGGAACAGCGACCATCTCGTTCGGCCTCGTGTCGGTCCCCGTCAACATCTACTCGTCGGCCGAGTCGAAGAGCAGCGTCTCGTTCAACATGCTTCACCGGAAATGCGGTGGACGGCTCAAGCAGCAGTACATCTGCGCCAAGGATGACAACGAAGTGGTCGGCCGCGACGAGACCGTCAAGGGGTACGAGTTCGCGAAGGACCAATATGTCATCCTCACCGCCGAGGAGCTGAAGGCGCTGGAGGAGAAGGCGACGAGCATCATCGATGTGATCGAATTCGTCCCGCTCGACCAGGTGGACCGCGAGTACCTCGAGAAGGTCTACTACCTGGGGCCAGACAAGGGTGGCGACCGCGCCTATCGCCTGCTCGCCGAAGCGCTGAAGGCGACGGGTCGTGCGGCGCTGGGTCAATACGCGGCGCGAGGGCAGCAGCACCTCATCCTCCTCCGCCCGCTGAACGGCGTCCTGGTGATGGAGCAGCTTCACTACGCCGATGAGCTCCGCCCCACGACCGAGGTTCCCGTCCCTGCCGGCGAGGTGAAGCCGACGGAGCTGGCGCTCGCGAAGCAGCTCATCGACCAGACCACGAACGAGTCGTTCGAGCCGTCGAAGTACAAGGACACCGTGCGCGAGCGCGTGCTCGAGGCGATCCAGAGAAAGATCGAGGGCCAGGACATCACCGCCGACGTCTCGGCGGGCACCGACGGGAAGATCGTGGACCTCATGGATGCGTTGAAGGCGAGCCTGGCTCGCGAGAAGCCCGAGAAGGCGGCGCGGGCCGATCGCAAGGTTGGCTGAGGCGGCTCGCCGGCGGGCATCTACGATGAAGTCTGTTACGGATGCCGCGGATTTGACGGATGAA
>JBGTMW010000426.1:0-2858 GCA_041743365.1 Gemmatimonadaceae bacterium | reverse complement strand
CGCCCGGTAGTCGAGGCGGTCGCGATGAGGGCGGCCGCGGATCGCATGGTGCGCACGCGGCCATGGTAGGCTCGCGCGCGCGGGGGTCAGTCATCGCGTTGTCGCCCGCGAGCGCAAACGCGTGCGGCTCGGCGCCGATCGGATTGAAAAGGTACGCGCACGGAGCCGCTTGAGGCCGGCGATCACGAACCTCGTCTCGAAATCGGCGAGGTTGTCCGCTACCGCCGATTCGCCAATTCACCCCGCCCTGTAGCTGCGCCCCTTCCACGCCACGGAGCGCCCGCGCCAGATCGCCGTGATGACGATGTACAGCAGCACGATCGCACCCAGAGGATAGATCGCACCATACAGCGGCGATACCGCGAACGCGCGATAGACGATCCCCCACAGCACCATCAGCACGAGCGTCGCCGCCGCGGGCGCAATCGCCGGGACGTCAATGATGCCGGTCAGCGCGAGCGCCATCTGCACGGGCGGGATGAGCACCAGCACGCCCGGCGTCAGCAGCGCGACGGGAAGGAGGATGCGCCGAGCGAGCCCTCCCACGGGCCACGCATCGAACGCGCCCGCGTAGATGTTCTTTCCCCAGCCGCGCAGGAGCTCGCGCAGCGAGGTGTACATGCGCGTCGAGAGCTGGTCGAGCCCCAGCACCAGGTCCACCCGCCTCGCCGCACGAAAGAATGTCTGCGCGAGCATCAGGTCCTCCGCGACCTTGTCCCGCACCGCGGCGTGCCCGCCCACAGACTCGTATGCGTCGCGGCGTACGAGGATGCACTGGCCGTTGGCGATCTTGTCGCTCGCACGTGGCGAGCGGTTCACGCGCTCCGTGCCGCCGAAGCGGATGAGCAGCATCATGAACACCTGCGGCTGGAGGACGCGCTCCCAGAAGCTCCCGAGCTCCTGCCGCCCGCCGACGGAGATCAGGTCCGAATCGCGGGATCGGCGCGCATTCACCAGCCGGACGAAGAGATCGGGCCCGAGCGTGGTGTCCGCATCGATGAAGCAGAGGAGGTCGCCGTGCGACATCGCCGCACCCTGTGCGCACGCCCACGACTTCCCGAACCAGCCTTCCGGCAGCGGTGGAGGAACGATGACCTTCACTCGCGGGTCGCCCGCCGCGGCTTCGTGCGCGATGTCGCCCGTGGCGTCTGTCGAGTGGTCATCGACGACGATGACTTCCAGCGCCGGATAACCCGAGGCCAGCACGCTGCGCAGGCAGCGCGCGATGTTGTGCGCTTCATCGCGCGCCGGGATGACGACGGTGACGAGCGGCGCCGGATCGGGCGGCACCCCGGATTCGTCGCGCAGGTGACGCGAGCCACGGCCACGCCACCCGATGATCAGCGAGAGGACGAGCCAGGGGAGGATGGCAAGCGCGACTTCCACGAAAAACCTGGAGCTAACGCCGTCGCCCGGTCAACTCCCCGGTGCCAGCACCGGGTCGCCCGGCAGGGCGACGACATCGGGCGCAGTATCGCCCCTCGACAGGATGGTCGCCGCAGCCATGTGCCCGGTGACGTTCGTCGTCGTGCGGAACATGTCCGGAATCGTGTCCACGGCGAGCAGGATGCCCACTCCCTCGACGGGGAGGTTGGCGGCAAGCAGCACCGGAACCATCACGAGGATCGAGCCGCCCGGCACTCCCGGGACGCTGAAGCTGGTGAGCACCGCGGTCACGGCGATGGTGATCATCTGCGCCGGAGCGAGGTCGATACCGTAGAGCTTCGCCAGGAAGAGGACGCCGACCACCTGGCCGATGACTCCGCCGACGCGATACATGGATGCTGCCAGCGGAAGGAAGAAGCTGGTTATCGTCTGCGGAAGGCGCAGGATGTCCCTCGCGCCCTCGATCATGGCGGGGAGCGCGGCAAGGGACGAACGCGAGCTGATCGCCACCGCCTGCGCCGGCCCGCTCGCCCTGGCGAAGAGTCCGAGCGGCACCCGGCCTAGCAGCACGGCGACAGGGTACAGCGCCAGTGTCACGAGGATACACATCGAGACGACGAGCACCACGTAGTAGACCACCGCGCCCGCCGCCGCGAAGCCGAGGCGCGTGGCCAGTGGAACCGCGAGCGCGAAGACGCCGATCGGCGCGAGCTCGAGGACCCAGCGAACCAGGACCAGCATCGCCGCCGCCAATCCCTGGAAGAATCGAACTATCGTGGTGCCGGCCTCGCCGGTAACGCGGGTGATCGCGAGTCCGAGCGCGAGCGAGAAGACGATGAGCGGGAGGATCGCTCCGTCGGCCGCGGCCCTGATCGGGTTCTGCGGCACCAGGTCGATCACCCACTGACGGAAGGTCGGAAGCGATGCGCTTCGCGCGGTGACATCGGCAGCGGCCACACTCGCGCTGAGCGACTCCGCCGCGGCGGGATCGATGTTCAACCATGTGAGCCCCACCGGCCCGACGATGATGCTGAACACCGCCGTCGCACCGAGCACGACGATGAAGATCACGAGCGCGCGCCAGCCGATGCGGCCCACTTCCCCCGGGTTCGGCGCCGATGCGACCCCCGCGATGAGGCTCGCCACGACGAGCGGGATCACCGTCATGCGGATCGCGTTGATCCAGATCGTTCCTGCGGGCTCGATCGCGCCGGCGAGGGCGAGGAGGTTGTCGGAGCCGCTCGCCGCGATGGCGATGCCGAGTCCGAAGCCGGCGACGAGAGCAAGGAGAACTCGCGTTGTGAGGGACACGCGGCAAAACCTATGAGTGCGTCAGCGCACGCGCGAGGGCGGTCGATGATGTGAAACGGGCGCTCCCGAAGGAGCGCCCGTTCCTGAGTCCGGCGAGTGGATCAGCGCTTTCCGCCGCCGCCGCCACCACCACCCGACGACCC
Source organism: Gemmatimonadaceae bacterium (assembly GCA_041743365.1). Classification (GTDB taxonomy): domain Bacteria; phylum Gemmatimonadota; class Gemmatimonadetes; order Gemmatimonadales; family Gemmatimonadaceae; genus JANPKQ01. Next base: position 18 of record JBGTMW010000426.1, on the reverse strand, counting down.
ACCGCCGCCGGGCGAACC
>JBGTMW010000425.1:0-8490 GCA_041743365.1 Gemmatimonadaceae bacterium | reverse complement strand
AATCCGCGCGCTGCGCGAGGCCGCGCTCATGATCGCGCGCGGTGAGCGGGAGCCGCAGCTGAGCGGAACACCGCCGGCCGAGTTCGCGCCCGTGTTCGCGGCCTTCCGCCGCATGGCATCCGACCTCAGCGAGAGCCGTCTCGCGCTGGAGGAAGCGCAGCGCCGTACCGCCGCGATTCTTCGCAACGTGGCGAGCGGTGTCGTGGCCATCGATCGCAGCGGCGTCATCACGCTGGCGAATCCGCGCGCGGATGCGCTGTTCGACCGCTCGCTTCCCCCGGGCACTCCTCTCGCCAGGGTCGGTTCTCCGCTGATCGCGAGCAAGGTCGCCGATTTCATCACGCGCGACGCGCTCGAGGAAGAGGAGTTCGACGTCGAAGTCGAGGGAAGACAGCTGCATGGGCGACTCACCCGGCTCACGCGGGGCGGACAGGGTGCGGTGCTCACTCTCGACGATGTGTCCGAGCTCGCGCGGGCGCAGCGCGTACTCGCGTGGGGAGAGATGGCCCGCCAGGTGGCGCACGAGATCAAGAATCCGCTCACACCAATCCGTCTCGGCGTGCAGCATCTGAAGCGAGCGCGAGCCGCCGGCCGCGGCGACTTCGATGAAATCCTGGACCAGAACGTCGCACGGATTCTCGCGGAGATCGACCGGCTCGACGAGATCGCCCGCGCGTTCAGCCGCTATGGCACCGCCCCGTCACAGCAGCCTCCGAGCGTTCCCGTGGACGTGGCGCACGTAGTTCGCGATGTGGTGGCGCTGGAGACTCTCGGCGAAAGCGTAGTGCAGTGGCGCCTGCACGATGCCGAGCTCCCCGCCATGGCGGCCGCGTCTGGAGATGAGCTTCGCGAGGTGCTGCTCAACATCCTCGAGAACGCGCGACTGGCGAGTGCCCGCCGCGTCGACATTGTCGTTCGACGAGACGACGGGAAGGTATCCGTAGTGGTCGCGGACGACGGCGAGGGCATAGCGCCCGATGCTCTCCCGAGGATCTTCGAGCCGCACTTCTCGACGCGCACGAGTGGAAGCGGGCTCGGGCTCGCCATCAGTCGTCGGATGATCGAGGGTTGGGGAGGCGGGATCGCGGTGAGCAGCGAGCGTGGGAAGGGCACGCGGGTGGAGATCGACCTGGTCGCGGTCTGACTTCGGTCACTCCGTGGTTGCGCCCGCGGCAGACCCCTCGCCGACGCGCACGGTCTTGATGTTCACGAACTCGCGCAGGCCGTAAGCGCTCAGCTCCCGCCCGAAGCCCGACCGCTTGACCCCGCCGAAGGGAAAGCGCGGATCCGACACCACCATGCTGTTGATGAATACCTGGCCGCACTCGAGCTCGTCCGCGAACCGTGCTGCCTCGGTGCGATCATTCGTCCAGGCGCTGGCGCCGAGTCCGAAGGTCGTGTCGTTCGCCAGGGCGATGGCCTCATCGATCGACCCGACTCGAAACAGGACGGCGACCGGTCCGAACAGCTCCTCGCGATAGGCCGGCGAGTCGTGCGGAACGTCCGTGAGCACGGTGGGCGCGTAATAATTTCCCGGGGGCGGGAGGCGCTCGCCTCCCGTGAGGATGCGGGCACCCATGGCGACGCTCGCCTTCACCTGCTTCTCGAGGTCGTCGACGATTCCCGGTGTCGCAAGCGGTCCGACATCGGTGGTCGCGTCCATGGGGTCGCCGACCCTGAGGCTGTTCATCCCTTCCACGAGCAGGCGCTCGAACCGGTCCGCTACTTCCTCCGCGACGATGAACCGCTTGGCGGCGATGCACGACTGGCCATTGTTGATGGTCCGCGCGGATACCGCGATGCGCGCCGCTTGATCGATGTCCGCACTCGGCATGACGATGAACGGGTCGCTGCCCCCCAGTTCCATGACGCTCTTCTTTATGTGCCGGCCCGCCTGCGACGCCACCTCCGTTCCCGCGTGTTCGCTGCCCGTGAGCGTGACGGCCGCGATTCGATCGTCGGCTATCAGCGACGCGACACGTTTCGAGCCGATCAGCAGCGCCTGGAAGACTCCTGCCGGGCATCCGGCTCGCCGAAAGACACCCTCGAGCGCGATCGCACACTGCGGAACGTTCGACGAGTGCTTGAGCAGTCCGACGTTCCCGGCGACGAGGGCCGGTGCGACGAACCGCACCACCTGCCAGAAGGGGAAGTTCCAGGGCATCACGGCAAGCACGACGCCAAGGGGCTGATAGATGACGCGCCCGATCTCGGGGCCTTCGTCGCGCACTATCTCGGGCGCGAGCATCGCTTCGGCCGAATCCGCGTAGAAACGACAGCCGACGGCGCACTTCACCGCCTCCTCCATCGCCGAGCGATGGGTCTTCCCCATCTCCGTCGTCATGATGCGTGCGAGCTCGTGACGTTCGGCTTCGAGGATCTGCGCTGCGCGCTGGAGGACGCCGACGCGCTCGCTCAACGGTGTGCGGCGCCAGCGCGGAAAGGCGCGCGCCGCGGCGGCGATCTTCTGCTCGAGCTCCGGATCGCTGAGCTCGGGAAAGGTGCGCAGCGTCTCGCCCGTCACCGGGCTCACGGTGGCGATGGCCATCGTCAGCTCCCCTTCACGATTCGGAACACCCGCCCGCTCAGGTTGAGTACATACAGCTCGCCGGCTGCATCCTCGCCGAACGACGAGACGGCGCCCATGCCGCCGACGTCCCACTCGCGCTGTTCAGTCGCCTGGCCGTTGGCGTAGCGGAAGCTCCGGAGCCAGCCGCCACAGAAATCCGAGTAGAAGTAGTGTCCCGCGAGTTCCGGAATCAAGCTGCCGCGGTAGACGTATCCTCCTGTCACCGAGCAGGCATTGGTGCGGCCGTAGTCGAGGACGGGAAGTGTGAGCCCCGTTTGGGAGCAGGTCGCCGCGTTGTAGCATGACGTGCCCTCCATGATCCTCCAGCCGTAATTCACTCCCGCCAGAGTGCTGGGGACGACGTTGATCTCCTCGCGCTCACTCTGCCCCACGTCGGCGATATAGAGGTCGCCACTCGATCGGTCGAAGCTGAACCTCCAGGGGTTGCGCAGTCCGTACGCCCATATCTCCCCTCGCGCGCTCCCCATCCCGATGAAGGGATTGCCGGCGGCCGGCACGTACGGGTCGCCCTGGTCGACATTGAGTCGCAGCATGTCGCCGAGAAGTGTGCTTCGATCCTGGCCGTGGCCGTGCGGGTCTCCTCCAGATCCACCGTCGCCCATCCCGATGTAGAGCATCCCGTCCGGCCCGAAGGCGAGCATGCCGCCGTTGTGGTTGCCGTACGGCTGGTTGACCTGGAGGATCAGCTTCGCGGAGCCTGTGATGGCGACGTTCGCAGTCGTCGATACCGAGTATCGCCGAATGCGGGTATGTCCGTCGAGGCCCGTGAAGTTGATGTAGAAGAATCCGTTCGTCGCATACTGCGGATGGAAGGCGAGCCCCAGCAGCCCCTGTTCGTTCCCGGTGGATACCTCGCCGCTGATGTCGAGGAAGGGGGTCGGGAGTAGGGCACCGTTCTGGAATACCCGGATGCGTCCCGGCTTCTCGAGTATGAACAGCCGCGCGTCACTGCGCGGTGCGGTGAGGAACACGGGGGAGTTCAGACCGCTCACGACTTCGGTCAGGGCCAGGGTCTCCGGGAGGGGCGGGCTGACGTTGCCCCTGCATCCCGAGCAAGCGACGAGAGCGGCGAAGGCCGCGTACCTACGGAGGTGAATCATTCGAGCCTCGCCTGTGGGTTTGATTCGTTGGACGGGTGACGTTGGTCCCGATCGTTAGAGATGCATCTTCCGCGCGCACGCGGGGAGCCCTATGATGAATTGACCGCCCACCCTGGCCGACCATGCCCATTCCGCTGCACATCCGCGAGGAGCTCCAGCGCAAGCGACTGGAGGAGCATCGCGCTGCAGAGCGCGACAGGCGTTGGGATTACGTACGGACCGCGCTCACCTGCTGGGGCTGGTGCCTGCTCGGCGTGGCGCTCATCGCGTGGAGCCTTCATTCCACCAACGAGTCCCTCGCCAGGGCGGCATTCTGGGGGGGCGTCGGTGTGGGGAACGCGGGCATGATCTTCACCCTTCTCGCCGCATGCCGGCGGGGAGAGGAGCGGGGGGACTGGTGACGGCGCGGCGAGGCGGTGACCGGAAGGCTGCCACCGGTATCGATGTCGGCGGCCCGGCGCCACGGCTGCTCGTGTCCACCGGCACTCCGTGGGAATCGCGCGTCGGCTACTCGCGCGCTGTGCGCGTTGGCGCGCAGATCCACGTCGCGGGCACCACGGCCACGGATGCCCATGGCGGCATCGTCGGCGCAGGTGATCCCTATGAGCAGGCAGTGCAGTGCCTGCGGAACATCGAGTCCGCGCTCAGGAGCGCGGGCGGCTCCATGCGCGACGTCGTCCGTACGAGGATGTATGTCACGGACATTACCCATTGGGAGTCCATAGGCAGGGCGCACGGGGAATGGTTTGCGGACATACGCCCCGCCACGACCATGGTCGAGGTCAGCGCGCTCATCATGCCCGAGATGCTCGTCGAGATCGAGGCAGAGGCGATCGTGACGGAGAATGTCGATGGATAGAGAAGCGAATCAGGTCGAGACGCCGAGCTCCGAGACCACCGCGGTCGCGCCGGTCGTCGGCATCGAATACGATCCGGTGCTCGACGAGTACATCGCCGCGCTGGAGCGAATCGGCCGCGATGTCGCGGGCCTGGTGGAAGAGCTCAGCGATGTGCAGCTCAACTGGCGGCCTGGCGAGGGCCGCTGGTCGATATCCGAGAACATCGCGCATCTCACCGCTACGGGAAACGTGTATCTCCCTCCGCTCGATGCGGCGATCGAGCGCGGCTTCGAGCGGGCGATGTTCGGCGGCCGCGATTTCCAGCCCACAGGGCTGGGGCGCTGGTTCATCACACAGATGGAGCCACCCCCCAGGCGCCGGCTGCGCACGTCGCGGAAGGTTCTGCCTCAGCGCGTCGAAGGGGCCGCCGCGCTCTGCGCCGGCTTCGATGCAATGCACGCGGAGATGATCGATCGCCTCCGCCGCTCGCGCGGACTGGATCTCGCGCGCGTCAAGGTCAGGTCGCCGCTGCTGCCGATCCTCCGCTTCACGCTTGGCGCGGCGTTCGGCATAATCGTCGCGCACGAGCGACGGCATCTCTGGCAGGCCCGCCAGGTGAGGCAGGAGCTTCGGTTCCCCGGCTAGTCCCGGGGCGGCGTCAGGGCACCGTGACTGAGAACGAGCCGTTAACGGTGCAGGCATTGCAGCGTCGGACGTGCATGGAGCAGTCACAGCGCCTTGTCGCTCTCTTCAGACCCGTTCCACGCGCGTCAGCCGTGCGGCGTGAACCGTATGGCCGAACCGAATGCGGGCGCCTCATCCTCGCCGCAGTCGTCCTCGCGCTCGCCACAGGCTGTCGAGCGAACTCGCCGACCGATGCACCTGACCCGGGCGCGGAGCTCCCGCCCGGACCGGACGTCTCGCAGCCGTTCCCGATCGACCGGGGTGACGAGGGGATTAACACGCCGGGGAGCTATAAGGGGCTGCCGCTCAGGCTCGTCCCGGCCTCGAAACCGGTCGTGACGCCGGTGGACGGGATTATCGGCGTGGCCTGCATCGGGATGAGCAACGCGACGCAGGAGTGCAGTCAATATGTGCTGCAGGTGCGGGGTGCGTGGGCGGCGGAGGTCAATCCGCAGGTGCGTGTCGTGGACTGCGCCGTCGGCGGTCATGCGATCGAGAAATGGAACGACCCAGCCTTCGACGACGTGCTCTGGGACGCGTGCATCACCCAGAAGGCACCCGCGGCAGGAATCCGCCCCGATCAAGTGCGGGTGCTCTATCATAAGGCCGCGGACCAGTTCACCACCGGATCCGGCAACATGGCGCTGCCCCCGTACCCCGATCCGCGCAGCGACTACGCGAACTTCCTGGCAAACCTGAGCACCTTCGCGGCGCGTGTGCCTGTGAAATTTCCCTCCGTGCAAGCGGTGTATTCCACCTCGCGGAGCTACGGAGGATTTGCCGGCAATCAGAACGCACGTGGCGAGCCCCTCAGTTACGAGGAGGGTCACGCCCTCAACACCTGGCTGCGAGAGAGCGCGCAGAGTGTGCAGGGCGTGTGGTTCGGTTGGGGTCCCTATATCTGGGCGCCTGCCTGCGAGACCGGCACGAACGGCACCGGCATGTGCTACGTGCGCGACGACTTCGTGAGCGATGGGGTGCACCCCTCGGCATCCGGCCGCCTGAAGATCGCGACTGCGATCCACCAGCGGCTGCGCCAGGAGCCCTGGTACCATCGTTGAACGCGGAGCGCACCTCGCGGCCGAGGTCGCGCTGTACGAAATGCGCCGTGTCGCTCGCGCCGCCCGCACGGTGATCAGTTCGCTGGAACGCCATGAAGCGGTGGATCGCCGCGATGGCTTCGGGATCGGAGGTCCGCATCACCAACTCGCCCCCGCGGGGAATCGGCGCGTAGGCATAGGTGATCGCCGATCGCTTCGCCGCCATCAACGGAAGGTGATGCGTCCGCCATCGGGCCGGGACTCGAACGTGTGGACCGACGTGTACTGATCGACCCCCATTCCAACCGCGCCGCGCGCCTGGACGCCGGCGAAGGCGCTGTCGCCGACGGCGCCACCCATGTGCGCGCCGTGCATCGAGGAGTCGTGCGAGGCCGCATTCGCGGAATCCTCGGCGGTCTGGGTGGATCGGGCGCAGCCGAGCGCGAGGATGCTGGCGAAGAGGACAAGTCGGACGGTGGCTTTCATGGTATCGGTAGGCCGGCGGGGCGTGGAGCAGGTCATCGGACGTGGCTATCCGGGCTCAGCTCACCGGCGTGGACCGGCCGGAGGAGTACGTCGAACGCGAGCCACAGCACCTTGGATACGGGATAAAGCAGGATTGGCGAGAGGAGCATTCCGAGCGCTGCGCCGTATGTCAGTGCATCCCACGGTACGTCGGGCCAGGTGATCAGGACCACGGCGGCGAACCCGATCGCGAACAGGCCTTCGGCGATTGCGAGGTTGGTGAGCATGGAGCCGGAGAAGTAGCCGTCGTCGCTGCGCTCGAACCGGAAGCCGCAGCCACTGCAGCGTTCGAGAACGGCGCCCCACGTCCGGCCCGGTCGAAGGGGGGCGAGGACGCGGCCAATGCCGCAGTTCGGGCAGCGGAGCCGCAGCGCGCGGCCGATGATCACCATGCTCCGCCTGACGGATGGTACCGCCAGCGCGGACTCGGTATCGCGTCCGGGATTCTGCAGGGAACGATTCGAAGATGGCACGTGAGCTGGTAGATGGCCCGAATGGACTGCACCAGGACGGCGGGCGCCGTCATTGCGGACAGCCGAATGTCAGGCCGGCGGCGGCGGAGGGACCACGGGCGGTCGGGACTGATCCTTCAACACGCAGTCGGCTTTCCCGGCTCGGACGCTGTCCGGCCTGGCACAGAGCCGCTCGATGGTGGCCGAGTCCATCGGCGGCCGGGATCCGACGGCTTGGGCCTCCGCCGAAGCCTGAGGCGCTGGCGCCGACACACAAGCGACGGCGAGGAACGATAGCGCGGCACAGATCTTCATCTTCTCATCCTGGCATTACGGTAGACTCACGCAGTGTGAGATAACACCGCGGGCCACTCACCTCCAAGCTCTGGAGCGCAGCCCTTCGTCAGAGGCTCGACGGGCTCGGCAGCTTCGATATTTACTACTCGGATGAGATTGCGGGCACCGGTCCGTGACCGCAGCCCGAAGTTGAGACTGTGTGAAGACTGCGGCTGGGGCGTCATGAGTCTACAGCCCTCGAGCCGCGAGCGGCTCACGGCTTCGAAGCTGTGAGCTTCGGGCTGATGTTGCGGCTGCAGTTCAAGCAGTCTGCCCTTTCCCTAATGTCCGAGGGGGCCGCAAAAACGTGCTGCACGCGCCGAGCGACCGCTGTGGATCCGATGTACCCCGCCCTGAAACGATGACACACATCGCGGTCGGCGGCGGATCCTTCCGGCATGCTCGCCGCCGTGAAGTCAGCCGCCGTGCTGGGGATCGACGCGTACGACGTCACCGTCGAGGTGGATGTCGCCCAGGGGCTGCCGCAGTTCACGATCGTCGGTCTCGCTGCCGGGGCGGTCAAGGAGAGCCGGGAGCGGGTCGCCGCGGCGCTGAACAACTCCGGGCTCACCCTCCCCCCGCGCAGGATCACGGTGAACCTCGCTCCTGCGGACATGCGAAAGGAGGGCACGGCGTTCGACCTCCCGATCGCCCTCGCCCTGCTCGTAGCGACCGGACAGCTCAGGCCCGACGCACTCTCGAAGGTGGTGGCCGTCGGCGAGCTCGGACTCGACGGCTGCCTGCGTGCGATGCGAGGCGTTCTATCCGTCGCACGACACGTCGCCAGGCGCACTGACGTCACCCTGATCATCCCGCCCGTGAATGCCGCGGAAGCATCGCTCGTGGGCACTCTCGCGCTGTGTGCACCGGCGTCGCTTGCCGAGGTCGTCGGTCAGCTGGGACGCCGCGCCCTGGAGCCGGCCC
>JBGTMW010000424.1:0-2201 GCA_041743365.1 Gemmatimonadaceae bacterium | reverse complement strand
AGCGCGACCTGCTCAGCGCGATCGAATCGGGCGGCGCCCCCGCGCCCCGAGCACCGGGACGCCCGGCACCGTCAATGCACGCTCCGGCAGGCCTGGAATCGCACGGGCCGGCCCCCGAGCCATGGCCCGGCGACGTCGTCGAGCCGATGTCGGTCATGCGCCAGCGGATCGCCGAGCACATGATCGTCTCGCGTCGCACATCGGCGCACGTGACCTCCTTCATGGAGATCGACTTCACCAGGATCGCGCGCATCCGATCGAAGAACCGCGCACGCTTCGAGGCCGATACCGGCCAGAAGCTGACGTACATGCCGTTCATCATCAAGAGCGTCGTCGATGGCCTGAAGGCGTTCCCGGTGATGAATGCCTCCGTTTCCGGCACGAATCTCATCTACCGGAAGCAGTACAACATCGGCGTCGCCGTGGCGCTCGACTGGGGACTCATCGTCCCGGTCATCAAGCGCGCGGAAGACCTTTCGCTTTCCGGCATCACACGGGCACTGAACGACCTTGCCTCACGCGCCCGCGTGAAGAAGCTGGTGCCGGCCGAGGTCCAGGACGGGACCTTCACCATCACGAACCCCGGCGTCTTCGGCTCGCTCATGGGCGCGCCGATAATCAGCCAGCCGCAGCTCGCCATACTGGGCGTCGGTGCGATCGAGAAGCGTCCCAAGGTGATCGCCGGACCCGACGGCGAAGACACGATCGCCATCCGGACATGTGCGTACTTCTCGATCTCCTTCGATCATCGCATAATCGACGGCGCAGTGGCCGACCAGTTCCTGGGGCACGTGAAGAAGACGCTGGAATCCTTCCCCGAGGCAGTCTGACATGGCGCGGTCGCTGACCCTCCAGCGCTCGATCGTGCCGGCCCACCAGCGGAAGGACTACATCCAGCGCCTTCAGCAGCGGCGCGATCATTATGCGCGTGCCAACTGCAGGTTCTGGGTGTTCGAGGAGGCGGGCCTTCCGGGTGCGTTTCTCGAGTTCGCCGAGGCGGGTGATCCCGCGACCCTCGCGGCCGCGCATTCCGCGGCGCCGGGCGTAATGGGCGAATCCGCCCGCATCTATCAGGAAGTGGAGATTCGATAGCAATGCCTACGCGACGCATCATGGTCGAGGGTCGAGCCTGGGAAGTCGCTCCATCGGGCTGGATAACTTCGTACGAGGCCGACGAGTTCGGGTTGCTGTTCACCGCCGGCTCCGGTCCGGACCGCGAGACGAGAGTCACCCGCTACTCGCCGCAGGGCGCGCGTTCGCGCGAGCGCTCCCTCGCGGAGATGTCCGACGCCGAGCTGACGCGCCTCTTCGAGCTGTCGCAGCCGAGCTTCACATCGCCCGAGACGGGATACGCACCGTGACGCTCGAGGCCGCTCCGCACGCCCCTCGCTACGTCGACCTGCACATGCACTCGACGGCATCCGATGGCGCGGCTTCTCCAACGGCGCTCGTGACCGCTGCTGTCGACGCGGGCTTGAGCGCCGTCGCGCTCACCGATCATGACACGATCGACGGCGTGAAGGAAGCCAGGCGCGCCGGGGCCGCACGTGGTCTCGAGGTCATCGCCGGAGTGGAGCTCAGCGCCTTCGAGAACGACCGCGAGACCCATCTCCTGGGGCTTCACCTCTCCGACCTCGACGCGATCGAGGGAGCCCTCGCGACGTTTCGCGCGGCACGCCGGACGCGGGCGGAGCGGATCGTCGCGACTCTCAACGGCCTTGGAGTTCCCATCACGCTCGACTCGATCCTAAGCGAATCCGCCGGTGGCGCCATCGGCAGGCCGCACATCGCGCGAGCGCTGATAGCGGGCGGCTGGGCGCGCGACACGCGCGATGCATTCGATCGGTACCTGGGTTTCCGGAAGCCTGCTTTCGTGCCGAAGCACACTCTCGGACTCGCCGAAGCGATCGCCCTCGTTCACACGGCGGGTGGAATCGCGATTCTCGCGCACCCGGGGGGTGCGGGCGTACGCGCCTGGCTGGAGTCGCTCATCGCCGTCGGGCTCGATGGGGTCGAGGTTCGCCACCCCGGCCATTCGGGCGAGGACATCGCGCGGCTGGGTGCACTTGCCGATCATCTCGACCTCGTCCCGAGCGGCGGGTCCGATTGGCATGGCGCGATGAGCGGACCCCGCGTGCTGAACGCGATGCGTGTTCCCGATTCATGGCTCGACCGGCAGCGCGAGCGTGTCGATCGCCGGG
>JBGTMW010000423.1:0-9411 GCA_041743365.1 Gemmatimonadaceae bacterium | reverse complement strand
AGGACCTTGCCGGTCGCCGAATCGGGTATCCACCCAGGGGAGATGCACAATGCCGACACGCAACGCGACCGCCACGTGGGAAGGGGGCCTCAAGGGAGGCAAGGGAAGCTTCAAGGGAGAGAGCGGCGCGATCGACGGGCGGTATTCGTTCGGTTCGCGTTTCGAGACCGGAACCGGATCGAACCCGGAAGAGCTGCTCGCCGCGGCCGAGGCAGCGTGCTTCAGCATGGCGCTTGCGGGCGCGCTCGAGAAGGCCGGCACCCCCGCCACCAGGGTCGAGACGAAGGCCGCGTGCACGGTCGAGAAGCAGGACGCCGGATTCTCGATCACCACGATGAAGCTTCAGACGCGCGCCACGGTCCCCGGGGTCGACAAGGCGGCTTTCCAGCAGATGGTGCAGGCCACGAAGGAAGGCTGCCCAGTGTCGAAGGCACTCAAGGGCTTGAAGATCGAGGTGGACGCTCAGCTCGTCTGACCTCGTCCCGCACCGGGCGCGCGAGCCGATCGCGCGCCGGCGCACCGAGGCATTTACCTCATCCCGGGAGTCGTCTTGTCAAAGTCGTCCGAAGTCACCTGGTATCGCTGGAGTGACATGCCGAAGGAGAAGGTGTCGGACCTCCTCGACCGTCGCCTCATAACCGGCGAGCGCATGATGCTGGCGCACGTCTACCTCAAGAAGGGCTGCGTCGTCCCGAGGCATTCCCACGAGAACGAGCAGCTCACCTACGTCCTCGAGGGCGCGCTGCGATTCTGGATCGGCGAGGACGGTGGCGATGAGCTGGTCGTCTCCGCGGGGGAGGTGCTTCACATTCCCTCGAACGTCCCCCACAAGGCCGAGGCGCTCGAGGATACCCTCGACGTGGACATCTTCAGCCCACCGCGGCAGGACTGGCTCGACAAGTCCGACGGCTACCTGCGTCAGGCACAGAAGTAGAGTGGACCTGGGTCTTCGAGGACGTGTCGCGCTCGTCACGGCGTCGAGTCGGGGTCTGGGCCGCGCAATAGCGGAGGAGCTGTCGTCGGAGGGTGCCTCGATAGTCATCTGCGCCCGGGAAGCGGGACAGCTCGAGAAGACCCGCGCCGAGATAGCGGCGCACACCGGTGCGCCGGTGGTGGCCGTGAGGGCCGACGTGTCGCGTGCCGACGATGTGAACGCGGTGATCCACAAGGCGATCGACGTCTTCCAGAAGATCGACATACTCGTGACTAACGCCGGCGGCCCGCCGGCTGGGCCCTTCGAGAGCCATGGCGTCGATGCGTGGGAGTCGGCGTTCCGTGTCACGCTGGAGAGCGTCGTCAACCTCACGAGAGGCGTGCTGCCGGGAATGAAGGAGCGCCGGTGGGGTCGCATCCTGAACGTCACGTCGATCGCGGTGAAGCAGCCGGTGGACAACCTGATGCTCTCGAACAGCCTGCGTGCGGCCGTCACCGGGTTCGCGCGCACCCTCGCCAACGAGGTCGCGCCCTTTGGCATCACCGTGAACAATCTTCTCCCCGGCTACACGCGTACCGAGCGCGTCGAGCAGCTCGCGGCCGCGGGAGCGAAGCAGAGCGGCACCACCGCCGGGGAGATCCGTGCGAAGTGGGAATCCCAGATCCCGATGGGCAGGCTTGGGGAGCCGCGCGAGTTCGCCGCGCTGGCCGCGTTCCTTGCTTCGGATCGCGCGAGCTACATCACGGCGCAGTCGGTCGCGGTGGATGGAGGGTGGATTCGGGGGCTGGTGTAGAAGGCGGCTGGCCGGGCGGCTACATTTGGAAAACACACGTTCTTTCCCCGTAGCCGCCCGTCGTCATGTCGCCAGCCTTGCACCGCTCCGCCCTCTTCGTCGTCGCCCTCCTGGCCGCGGCAACGAGCTGCAGCTCCGATCGAAGTGTCACCGAGCCGGATCTCGGTCTTCCCACATCGGGCGTTGAAACCCGCGCGGTCGCCGCCTCGAGCGTCGACACCTTCACCTTCGTCGCGGGGCGGTCGGGGACCGCCGAGGTCGCGATCTGCGGCGTAGTCGGGACCAATCTCGACCTCTCGGGCGCGCATCGAAGCTCCGCGAGCGCGGGGAACTGCGAGAAGATCAGGTTCCCGGTCGCGCAGGGCGCGATCTATCACGCCGTCATCCGCGCTCCGACCGCGGGCGGCACCTACAACATCTGCTGGAGCATCGGCGAGAGCTGCACCGTAACCGCGCCGCCGCTCGACGACAGCGGCGCGCCGCCGGGGTATTACCAGCCGGTCCAGGGTCTCACCGGCGCAGCGTTCTTCGCGGCGCTGAACGACCTGATCGACGATCAGCGGGTGCTCGGCTATACCTTTGCGCGCGACTCACTCTACGCCAACGTCGATGATCCCGACAACGACGACGTCATCATCGACATCTATGTGGGTCGGGCGGCGGCGGGAGTGAACAGCCGCGCGACGGCGCTCACGGCCAACCTGAACACGGAGCACAGCTGGCCGCAGAGCAGGGGCGCCACGGAGGATCCGGCGATGAGCGACCTGAACATTCTGTTCAGCTCTGATGAGACCGCAAATGGCCAGCGCCTCAACTACCCGTTTGGCGAGGTGCAGGGCAACGTGCTCTGGATCAGCCCTGCCGTCACCGGATCCGATGAGCAGAGCCGTCTCGGCTACTCTGGCACCGGGACGAGTGGCCAGCTCGTCTTCGAGCCGCGTGACTCCAAGAAGGGGGACATAGCTCGCGCGATTCTCTACTTCTACGTCAGGTACCAGCCCGATCCGACGCCCTCGTTCTCCCTGGCGAACTTCAACGTCGAGCGCCCCATTCTCGTGAAGTGGGCGCAGAACGATCCCCCCGATGCGTTCGAGCGAGCGCGCAACAACCTCATCTTCCGCGCACAGGGGAACCGCAACCCCTTCATCGATCGCCCCGACTTCGCCCCGCTGGTAGTTCCCTGACGTTCCAAACCCGGAATGCACGGCGCCCCCCCGATCGAGAGTCGCATCGAGGGGGCGCCGGCTTTTCGGGCTGACTCAGAAGTACAGCCGCGCCCCTAGCTGTGCGGAGAACTGCAGCAGCAGGTTGAAGCCGACCTGGGTGCGATCACCGAATGTCTCCGGCACCGTGTACAGGACTTCACCGGTCGCCGCGTTGTATCCCTGCGGCGTCAGGAGGTTGCGTCGGCTGGTGGTCACCGACTCGTAGCGTCCCCAGTCGCTGTCCAGCCCGTTCAGGACGTTGAACAGGTCGAGGGTGATCTCCGCGGCGCGACGGTCGCGAACCTCGACCTGCTTGCGGATGCTCAGGTCGAGCCGGCTGAACCAGGGCTGCCGGCACGTGTTGCGTGGGAGGATCTCGCCGACGTAGTCGCCGATGCACTCGTTCTCGGCGAGAACCGACGCGTAGAAGGCGCGCGTATCACCGACGAACAAGGTGCTGTCCGTTCCCGTGCGGGTCCCTGTGAACACGGGCAGGTCGGCGGACGCGTAGATGTACGGCCTGTCGTTGAACCGGATTCCATCACCGTTGATGTCACCGTTGACCTCGGGCGCCCAGGGCGTGCCGCTCTGGCTGCGCCAGATGCCCGTGAGGTCGATGTCCCATGGAAGGCGCGTCATCCCCGTCACGACGACGGTGTGGTTGCGAACGAACGCGCTCGGGCCCCAGGCGCCGTCATCGTCTCCCGCGCCCCCGATCATGTTCGGGCCTTCCGCTCCGACTCGTGGATTCTCGAATCCCGCGAATGCGGTACAGCAGGAATACGACGAGTTGTCGTGAGCGCGAGTGTAGGTGTACGACGCACTCAGCTGCGACCGCTCGGCAAAGCGCCGGTCGACGGTGAAGGTCGCAGCCTGCGAACGCGCGACCCCGTCGTTGTAGTTCACGAAGAGGTCTCCGAAGTCCGTGTTGCGGAGACGTGCCGGACCCGTCGCGCTCGTCGACGGCGTGTATGCCCCGCGCGGTACGAACACCGCCCGGTTTCCCTCGGTGTCGAGCCGGAACTGCTCCGGACGCAGGTTTAGATTGCGGACGGTATACAGCTTGGTCGATGCGGAGACGAGCAGGTCGGCCGAGAAGCGGTAGCCGTCGCCGAAGAGCCGCTCGTAGCCGAGGTTTGCCCGCCAGGTCTCGGGGAGCTCGAACTCGGGGTTCCAGAACGTGTAGGTGGGAACGCCTCCGACGCCCCCGACACCCGCGCAGTTGAAGGGATTGTCCGCACCTGTCGATGACCAGTCGGGATAGTTCGGAACCGGTGGTGCGTTGGGCTCGCCGGCGGCACCACGGCAGTCGAGATCCAGCATCGGAACCTCGGTGATCGCGACGTTGCCTCCCATGACGTAGGGAACGCGTCCGTAGAACAGCGCTCCTCCGAGCCTGACGACTTCGCTGGCGTCGCCGCGCACATCGTAGGTGAAGGACAGGCGGGGCGAGATGTTGTCATTGTCGATCGGCGCGGTTCCCGTCTCGAAGCCGAATGCCCGCTCGACGTCGATCACGCGCGCGGGCCGGTCGCCGTAGCGCGAGACGTCGTAGCGCAGGCCGAAGGATGCCAGGAGCTTCGGCGTCGCGCGCCAGTCATCCTGGATGTACGCCGAATACTCCTGCGCGCCGAAGGCCGCCCGCGGAATGCCGCCATCGGACCGCACCGAGCGCGTATAGCTGCTAGGACGAAGCTGTTCCAGCGCGTCGAGGTTGTTGAAGCTGTAGAAGCCCGACCCGCGGTTCCAGAACCGGTTCTCGATGTCGGCGAAGATGTTGTTGGTGCCGAGCTTCAGCGAGTGCGCACCGAGATCGACCGTCAGGTTGTTGATGACCTGGAACTTCTTCTCGGCCAGGTAGTTGTTGAAGGCGATGCTGGCGCCCCCGTACGTGACGACCGTGTTCGGCGTGATGTTTACGCTGATCTCGGGAAGCTTGCTGTTCCCGTCACGGGGCCGGCTCTCGTCGGAAAGCTGGACCCGGAGCACGTTGAAGACGTTCTCGCGGAATATGCTCGTCAGCTCGGACACGAACGAGTTCGTGCGGTTGCGGAACGACTCCGCCCGGGTCAGCCCGCCGAAGAAAGTGCCCGCCTCGTTCAGGTTGTCGTAGTCGGAGTAGTTGTGGCGGAGCGAGAGGCGATGCTTGTCGGACGCATTCCAGTCGAGTCGGCCAAAGAGGGTGAACACATCATTGGTCGTCTCGAAATCGCCATACTGGCTCGCCGGATCGTCCACGCCGTACTGCGTGGTGAGGATCGAATAGAAGCGCTCGAGTCCGCGCGCCGCCTCTCCGAACGCCACCGCCGCCGAGGCCGAATCGTTCGCCACCTTTCGCACCGAGTCGGCGCGGTACAGGGCCGGCGTCACCGAGCGGAAGGGCTCGCGGCGGCGCTGACCATCCAGCGAGAGGAGGTAGAAGAGCCTGTCGCGGATGATCGGGCCCTCGACCCGCCCGGCATACTGCTGCACCTGGAAGTCACGCGGCGGATTGCCGGCGAAATCATCCTTCGTGAGCTGCTCGTTCCGGAAGTTGCCGTAGACCGTCGCGCGGTGGGTGTTGGTGCCGCCCTTCGTGACGATGTTGATTACGCCGCCGGAGTAGTTCCCGTACTCGACATCGTAGCCGTTGGTTATGATCTGGAACTCGCGGATCGACTCGAGCGAAAAGTTGAACGGAATTCGGCTTCCGCCCCTGTTCTCGCCGAAGAACGAGTTGTTCGCGTCGACTCCGTCGATCTGGACGTTCGTCTGCGATGGACGCTGTCCGGCGATGGAGAACTGGCCGCCGGTGGTAATGTCCTCCTGCGGCGAGACGAGCCCCGACAGGTTGATGAAGTCGGTGAAGTCGCGACCGAGCGTCGGGAGGCTGCGAATCTGCTCCTCGCTCACCGTCTGCTTGATCCCGCCCTGCGTGATGTCCACCCCGTCCACCTGGCCGACGACTTCGACCGTCCCGAGCACTGCGGACGCGGTGCGCAGTGCGAAGTTCGACGCCGTGGTGGACCCGACGATCACGCGTATTCCCCTCTGCTCGAGAGGCTGGTGCCCGATGCGGCGCGCCGTGACGGTGTAAAGGCCCGGGGGAAGCAGGCGGATCACATAGACCCCTTCGTCATCCGTGACTGCGCCGCGGCTGAAGCCGGTCTCCTCGTTCACCGCTACTACCTGTGCCGAGCCGAGCGCCACGGCCGCGGTGTCGGCGACGCGCCCGCGGATCGCTCCGGTGGTCGTCGTCCCCTGCGCCAATGCGGCGGCGGAGTGGATGGCTATCGCGGCGACGAGCGCAGCGAGGCCGGCAATCGGACGCACCACGCGCTCGATCACTGCGGACATGTGACCTCCGCGACGTCGGAGGGCGCTCGTGGCTTGAGCTGGAGAATGCCGAAGGAGTAGCCGAGGATCCCGGTGATGTCGTAGCACTTGCCTGCCTGGAAGGTGGCCTGCGGAATGGCAGCGGCGACGTTGCCGTCGAGCCGGAGCTGTATCGAGCCTGTCGCGTCGGTGATCGTGGCGTTGCCACTCGCGAACGCTCCGACCTGCAGGATTCGCCGGACCGTGACGAGCTGGCCGACGTCGGGCGATTTGGGCCCCGGAAGCGCTGCGGCATCGGTGATCTGCTTCGCCGTGCGGACAACCGGTGCGAGCGGGGTGACGCGCACGACGTTCGGTGCGACAACCGGTGACACTATCTGGAGCTCCTCCCGGAACTGGCCCATGCGCCCCGTGACCTCGATGCTGTCACCCAGCTGAAGTCCGAGCGATGGTATTCCGAATATCTGGATTCCACCGGTCGGGTCCTGGATGTAGACGTTGTCGCCACGGTAGGTGCCCTGCGCCGCGGTGACGATTCCCGCGATCGTCGTGCTCTGGTTCAGCCCGACGTTCTTGGCTTCCGCGATCCGCACGACGCATCCGCGCTTCGCCGGTACGGCGAGGTAGGTCTGCTCGCCGATGTACACCGACGCCAATCCGGGAAGGGTGCAGAAGACGAGGGATCCGGTTATTCCGGCCTGGCCGGGCACGACGAGCTGATGCGTTCCGGGCGATACACCGCTGAAGGAGAACCGACCATCGTCATTCGTCCGCGTCGAAGCGATCAGCGTAGTGTCGTTCCGGACGAGCAGACGCACCTCGACATCGGTGAGGAGCGTGTCTCCACCGAAGGGCGAGAATATTCCGTTGTTATCGGCGTCGAAGAAGAGCTGGCCGGCGACATCGCCCGAGCCGGCGACCTCGAACGGGGGAGTCTGCTCGTCATCGCATGCAGAGGCGGCCAGCAGGGCGCAGGCGGCGAGCACGGTCGCGACGGATCGTCTGATCTTCTTCAAGGCAAGAGGTGGTCTGGGGTGTGGACGGGCGTTGCTCATCGATCGGGCGAGCTTCCCGTTGGTGAATTGGGCGCGGACTCCGCGATCTGGGGGCAATCGCGGGGTGCGGTCGTCGCCGCCGTGGCTGCCAGACATGACAGCCGTGCTGATCTTGTGGCAGGCGCTGGAGCCAGCCCCGCTGCCGATGCCGAGCCGGCGGGTGCGATGTAGCCGTCATTCTGCGCGCGCGGTGTGCCTTTGTCGCGCGTGTTGTAGACAGAGGTCTGCACGATCCAGTTCGCGCCGTTGACGTTGGAATTATCAGCACTCGGATCCATCACTCCACGGCTCGCACCCACGGAAACCCCGCCTGACACATAGGCCACGGAATCGATGGTCGTCCCTGTCGGATCCTTGAGCGTGAACCGATCGGCGGTGTTCGCCAGCGCGATGTCCGACTTGAAATCGAAATCCACCTGGATGCCGCCGTTCAGCGCCGGGTCCGCGTTCGCTCCAAGGAGGACGTAGCCACCGCCGGGCACCACCAGCGAAGTCTTGATCGTATCGACCCCAAAATTGTCAGCGATGATCCAGTTCTGAAGGTCGATCGGAGTGGTGCCGTAGTTGAACAGCTCGACATACTCCCCCGCGCTGTCCGGCACCGAATCCGGGTTCGCCATTATCTCGTTGATGACGATCCCTCCCATTACCGGGGCCGTGGCGGGAACGAGATCGGCCGGGAACCGGATCTTGACCTGAGGCGTCGTGCCGTTCTGCGTCAGCACGCCGGAGATGTCATACTTGCTCCCGATCGTGAAGCTGGCGGGCACGAACCCGGTGTCGTCCCCTGCCACCCGGACGACCAGCGTGTCATTCGTCGCCGACACGGTCGTGACGTTGAACGCGCCACTCGTATTCGCCGTCCCCACGGCAGTCACGGTCAGCCCCTCCACCCTGACCAGCAGCCCTTCGTCCGCGAGTGTCCTCGCGACCGCGGCAGTGATCGACCTCGCGACCCGAACGACACCGCCGGTGCGCTGCCGAACGACGAGCGGCGACGCCGTAGTTCCGCTGATCTGCTCCTGCCCGCTGAACACTCCACGCAGCCCCACCACTTCCACGCGCTGACCGAGTCGATACATCGCGGAATCCACGGTCGCCACAGAGAACACGGCGATGCCGCCGGTCGCATCCTGGACCCAGATTTCCGATCGCGTGTCGCCGCTCGATGTGAACCTCCCCGCCGGCACCGTGATGTCGGCGATCACCGCCACGCGCTCATTCACGGCAGCCGCACGCGCCTGGGCCACGGTGATGTGGATCGACCCCGTGTAGTTCACGTTCAGCGCCGAGGCCTGACCCCCGATCAGCGTCACGGTCCGGGTATTTCCCTCCGCCCCGTAATTGATCGCGCCGGCCTCCTCGAACTCCAGCTGGTACTCACCCGCAGCAAGAAGGTCGAACCGGTAGGCACCGGTGGCGCTCGTCGTCGTTACGGCAACGGTGTCGGTCGTACCGGCGCGCGTGAGAACCACGCGGACGTTCTCCGCCCCGACATCATCGGCCACGCGAAAGACGCGGCCCGAGATCGACGCCGGAAGCGGTGCGAACTGGAAGCCGATATCCACCGGGTCGCCGCGGAAGTTGATCACCGCACTCGGCTCGGGGTTCGACACGAGCATGGCGCCGGCCGGCAGGGACCCGGTCGCGCGGATGCGGTAGCTGCCAGGCCTCAGGCCGTCGAAGATCGTGCTGCCATCCGCGCCGGTCGTCTGCGTCGCGATATCAGCGCCGTCCCGGCTCAACGCGATGCCGATCCCGCTCAACGGCGTGTCCCCCGCCGTTCGTGTTCCGGAGGCGTCGTGGTCGATGTAGGCGTGTACGGTGATCGCCCCTTCCTCACCCTCCGGCGCCGAGGCTTCGTCACATGCGGTTGCCGAGATGGCGGCAACGGCCGCCGCGAGGAGAAATCGTTTCATGGCAGCAATACCAGGGTTTGCATCGGATGTTTGTCGGATCGCCGGGAGTGATCTACTCGCGCGGTGTCGGGCCCGCAACCCGGCGAGGGTCACGGGACTGAAACGTCCGGGGCTGTGGAGGGACTGTAAAGTCGCGCGCCGCCGTGAGATGGCGTGGCTGCCCGGCGCGCCGGGTGCAGCGTCAGGTGCG
>JBGTMW010000422.1:0-4526 GCA_041743365.1 Gemmatimonadaceae bacterium | reverse complement strand
GGGGGCGAGCGTCAGCTCGTCGCGATAGCGCGCGCACTCGCACCGCGACCACCCTTCCTCCTTCTCGATGAGCCGTTCAGCGCACTCGATCCGCGCCGCCGGGCGACCGTCCGGCGCGAGGTCAGGGCGATCCATCGCGAGTGGGGCATCACCGTCCTCCAGGTGACCCACGACTTCACCGAGGCAGGGCTGCTCGGCGATGTGGCAATCCTTCTCGATGCAGGACGGGTGCTCCAGTACGGACCGCCCGAGGAAGTGTTCCGGAAGCCCGCATCGCACTACATCGCTGAATTCCTCGGTGCGGAGAATGTCCTTGCCGGCGTCGTGCACGTGCGTGACGACGTCGCTCCCGACTGGCTCGCGGGAGAGCGGATTACTGCCATCCGGTATCGGGCCCTGGAATTCCGCTCCGGAGGGCTGACGCTGTACACTGTCGGCGATGCCGGCGAGGGTCCCGCCTACGCGGTCATTCGGGCGGAGGAGGTCGTCCTGTCCGCTTCACCCGCGGACTCCTCGGCGCGCAACAGCTTTGCCGGGATCATCGAGGAGATCGCGACCCTGGGTGCGCTGACCCGTGTGACCGTCCGGATCGGGGATACGCCGCTCGTTGCCGCGCTCACGACACGTTCCGCACATGAGCTCGAGCTTCGTGTCGGCAGCCGGATTCATGCCGCGTTCAAGGCCATGGCCGTGCACCTCTGCTAGTCAGAAGAATTTCCGAACGAGCCAAAGAACGGCGCTCAGAACCACCGAAAGCAGGACCATGGAAACGACCGGGATGTATATTCTGAAGTTCTCCCGCTCGACGCGGATATCACCCGGGAGCCGGCCAAGCCACGAGAGGCTTCCCGAGAGCAGCAGCAGGCCACCCAGGATGATGACGATGCCAATGGCGATGACCACAACCCCGGCAGATCTGGAGTCCATGAGATCGATGCTCCTTCCCGTGCTCGGTGCTTCCCGTCGCGCCGCGGCCGGATTGGGCGCTGCGTTCGTCCTCTCCGCCTGCGCCGTCGGCGCCCAGCAGGGCGCCGTTCCCATGTCGCGGCCAGAGATGCGCCGCGCGCTCGATGCGATCCGCGAGTTCAACGAATGGACTCTCCGACAGCAGATCGAGTTGACCGAGATCGAGGCGCCGCCGTTCAAGGAAGCCCGGCGCGCCGAGGAGTTCAAGCGTCGCCTCGAGGCACTCGGACTGCGGAACGTCCGCATCGATACCGAGGGGAATGTCATCGGTGAGCGCCCGGGAACAGGCACGGGTCCGACGGTGATGATATCGGGCCACCTCGACACCGTGTTTCCGGAAGGCACCGATGTGAAGGTGACGCGTACGGGAACACGGCTGTCAGCTCCCGGAATCGGCGATGATGGCCGAGGCCTCGCCGTCGTGCTCGCCGTGGCGAGAGCGTTCAGGGACGCGAACGTGCAGACCCCCGGCACGATCCTGTTCGTCGGCACGGTGGGGGAGGAAGGCGCGGGAAATCTCCGCGGAGTGCGCCATCTCTTCGAGAAGGGGACGGGGAGTGGCATCGACTACTTCATCTCGATCGACGGCACGGGGTACGGCGTGACGAATGCAGGCGTCGGCAGCCATCGCTATCGCGTCACCTACAAGGGACCGGGTGGGCACAGCTACGGCGCGTTCGGGATGCCGAATCCCATTCACGCACTCGGGCGTGCGATGTCGGTGATCGGTGACATCCAGGTGCCGGCGCAGCCGAAGACGACGTTCAACGTCGGCGTGATCAGCGGCGGGACATCGGTCAATTCGATCTCCGCCGAGGGGATCATGGATGTGGACCTTCGCTCCGAGTCGCAGGTCGCACTCGATTCGCTCGACCGGAGGTTCCGGCGCGCGGTCGACGCGGCGCTCCAGGCGGAGAACGCGCGCTGGCCGCAGTCCCGCACGAGGCTCACGGTCCAGATCGACACCATCGGTATCCGACCGGCCGGATCGCAGCCCGACTCCGCTCCGATCGTCCGAACCGCGGTCTTTGCTGGGCGGGCGCTGGGCCTCACCCCCGAGACGGGCGCATCGAGCACGGACGCCAACATCCCCATCAGCCTCGGCGTAGCGGCGATCACGATGGACGGAGGGGGCCGCGGCAGCGGAGCCCACTCGCTCGATGAATGGTACGACGACACGGCGACCGGGTATCTCGGGCCGCAGTGGGCCGCGCTGGTAGTGGCAATGCTCGCCGGATTGAAATAGCGTTTCAGCACCGCCCGGTTCGAACGGACGGGATCGCCAGATCGCTCTCGTCGCCGGCTGGCTCCCAATGGTGTTGCGCACGCGCGTCATTGCGAAATCGACCGGTTAAACGTATGATCGCCAACCGCGTGCCCGGTGACGGGCGTCACTTGCAGCGCGTGCAAGCCATGCAGGATCCCTCGGCGGAGTGCTCTGCGCGCCGATAGCCATCAACCCCGTTTGAGGAGTTGCACATGCAGTCAACCCGGCCGTTCTCGTTCGTCGTCGCATCGCTTGTCACCATCACCCTGCTCGCCTCCTGCAGCGAGAGCGTGCCGACGGAGACCGAGCCGGCGCTGGCGCCCTCCCTCAGCAGGGCTGCGGTTCCCACCGGGGATTTCGTGATTGTCGCCGCGGGTGCCTCGCTCCCCGACGACTTCGCCGATAGGGTAGCTGCGGCGGGCGGCACCATCACCCAGTCGTTTCCCGAAATCGGAGTCGCCGTGGCGCGCGCGAACAGCGCCGGGTTCGCGGCACGGGCCGCGGCCATTCAGGGCGTCGGGACCGTCACCGAAGACCGCTTGATGCAGCTTACCGATCCCAACCTTCGCGTCGTCGATTTCGACGGAGCGATCGAAGGGCCCGCGGAATCGGTGGCGAGCCTTGCCGACAACGAGCCCTTCTACTTCATCCAGTGGGCGCCGGCGGCGATCCAGGCACCCGAAGCCTGGAACGCCGGGTACACCGGTCGCGGCGTTCGCGTTGCGATCCTTGATGGCGGGCTCCACGCCGTCCATCCCGATCTGGCGGCGAACGTCGACGTTGCGGCCTCGAGATCCTTCGTCCCGGGACAGCCGTTCAACGCCGACCTCGGCACCTTCTGGCACGGAACGCACGTCGCCGGAATCGTCGGCGCCGGAGACAACGGTGTCGGTGCAATCGGGATCGCACCCAACGCGACGCTGATCGGTGTGAAGGTTCTCCACGGCGGAACGGGTTCGTTCACCTGGCTGATCAATGGTGTCATGTACGCCGGCACTCCAGTCTCCGAAGGCGGAGCCGGAGCGGATGTGATCAACATGAGCCTCGGCGCCCTGATCCTCGACGCCAAGGACCAGGAAATCAAGGCGGCAATCCGGGATCTCACGATGGCTCTCGACCGCGCCATGAGGTACGCATGGAACAACGGGACCACGGTGATCGCCGCCGCCGGCAACGACGGTTTGAACCTCGACGACGAGAAGAAGGCGCTTTCGATCCCGGCGCAGTCGCAGCACGTGATCTCCGTCGCAGCCACGGGGCCGTTGGCATGGGCGTACGGCAACACCGACTTCGCCCGTCGCGCGTCGTACACGAACTACGGAAAGGCAGTTACGGACCTGGCCGCCCCGGGCGGAGACTTCGCCTACCCGGGCAACGAGCTGTGCACGGTGTCTCGCCCCGGCCTTTCGATCACGAATCGCTGCTGGGTGTTCGACATGTACCTTAGCACGAGCCGCGGCTCGCTCCTGAGCCTAGGCGGGTACAGCTGGGCCGCCGGCACGAGCATGGCCTCACCGGTGACCGCCGGCGTGGCGGCCCTCATCATCGAGAAGGCGGGCGGCTCCATGCACCCGGCGCAGGTCGAGGCGGCTCTCCGGCAGGGTGCACTCGATCTCGGCAAGCCCGGCAAGGACGAAGTGTACGGGCACGGCTGGGTGAACGCGTACCGGTCGATTCGGTAACACCTCCTCTCGGCCTTGCAAGCAACTCGGGGCACGCCTGACGGCGTGCCCCGAGTTACATTCGCAATCCGAACGGCGCAGGCCCGCACCGCGCGCGCCTAACGCAACCATGCCCCAGCGGAGATCCGAAGATGCAATGGACGTCAGCCCTGCTCGCGCTTCTCGCGGTCGCGCCTCCCGTCATTCAGGCGCAGTCGTTCCGTCCCGAAGCCCCGCGCCCGGTGATCGGCTTCGCCAGTGATGTCGTGGTTGCCGGAGGCATGATCCATGTCGGGCGGTCGGGCGTCGTGACGGGATTCCCGATGCCGTCCGCCGAGGCGGGTGCCGTTCACGTTTTCGCGCGCGGCGCGAATGGATGGGCCGAGGTGAATGCAGTCCGTCCGCGCGATGGAGTGGTTGCAGATGCCTTCGGATCCGCGCTCGCCGTGGATGGCGCGTTCATGGCGGTCGGGGCCCCGGGAGCCGGTGAAGGCCGCGGGGCGATTTACATCTTCGAACGGGGACGGGACGGCACCTGGTCGGAGCGGGCGAAGCTGATCGACGCTGGGGGAACACCCGGCGATCGCCTCGGTTCCGCGCTCGCCCTGGGCGGTGGCGTGGCGATCGCCGGC
>JBGTMW010000421.1:0-11977 GCA_041743365.1 Gemmatimonadaceae bacterium | reverse complement strand
GGCGTCCAGCGCCGGCAGGCACGGCCACGCCGCCGCCGAGCCACCCGTTTTCGTGGGCGCGCGGCGTCAGGAGCTGGACACCCTCCTCACCCGCTACCCGACGAAGATGGCCGCGCTGCTGCCGGCACTCTGGATGGTGCAGGAGGAGCGCGGCTGGGTCAGCGAGCAGTCCATGGCGGAAGTGGCGACGTTGCTCGGGCTCACACCCGCGTACGTGAAGGGAGTCGTCACCTTCTACACCATGTATCACCAGCACCCGGTGGGCAGGTATTTCGTTCAGGTGTGTACGACGTCCCCTTGCGGAGTCTGCGGGGCCGAGGATGTCGTGAAGGCCTTTCTTCGCCACACCGGAACGGGCGAGCTCGGGACCACCTCTGCAGACGGAAAGTTCACCGTCATCGAGGTGGAGTGCCTGGGAGCATGCGGCTTCGCCACGCCGGTGATGATCAACGACGAGTTCATCGAATCCGTCTCCGCGGAGACGGTCCCCGAAATCCTGGCACGGCTCCGCTGATGGGCTTTCCCCACAGGTCACACCCGCGCGAGACGCCGGTGCTCTCGAAGCATTTCGGCGACGTCGACGCCCTCACGCTCGCGGGCTGGCGGCAGCGCGGCGGCTACCGCGCGCTGGAGCAGGCCCTCGCAATGGAGCCCGCCGCAATAACGGCCATCGTGAAGGAATCAGGACTTCGCGGCCGCGGTGGCGCAGGATTCCCCACGGGGATGAAATGGTCCTTCATGAAGCCCGGCGACGGCAAGCCGCATTACCTGGCGTGCAACGCCGACGAATCGGAGCCGGGCACGTTCAAGGATCGCGAGATCATGCGCTGGACGCCGCATGCCGTCGTCGAGGGCTGCGCCATCGCTGCCCATGCGATCGGGGCGGAGACGTCGTACGTCTACATCCGCGGCGAGTTCACCGAGCCGCTGCTTCGCATGAACGAGGCTGTCCGGGAGGCGTACGCGGAGGGCATACTCGGCAAGAACGCGATGGGGACGGGCAAGCGGCTCGACGTGCACGTTCACAAGGGCGCCGGCGCGTACATCTGCGGCGAAGAGACGGCGATGATGAATTCGCTCGAGGGCCGTCGGGGGAATCCACGGATCAAGCCGCCCTTCCCGGCGGTCGCCGGACTATTCGGGCAGCCGACCACGATCAACAACGTCGAGACCCTGGCCGCGGTGCCGCACATCCTCACCAACGGCCCCGAGTGGTACAAGGGGATGTCGCTGTCGAACCCGAAGAGCACCGGCACGAAGCTCTTCTCGGTCTGCGGCAACATCCGGTGCCCGGGCAACTATGAAGTCGTGATGGGATTCCCCTTCGGCGAGTTCCTCCGCGATCTCTGCGGCGGTCCGCTCCCCGGTCGGCGGTTCAAGGCCATCATCCCTGGCGGCGCCTCCGTCCCGATCCAGACAGCCGAGGAAGCGGAAGCGACGATGATGGATTACGAGGGATTCATCGCGGGCGGCTCGATGCTGGGCTCCGGCGGCGTGATCGTCATCGATGACGCCCAGTGCATGGTGAAGCAGATCGCCCGCCTCGCGCGCTTCTTTGCTCACGAGAGCTGCGCGCAGTGCACCCAGTGCCGCGAAGGTACTGCGTGGGCGACGAAGATCCTCGAGCGGATCGAGGCGGGGCAGGGAACGATGGAGGATCTCGACACCCTGCTCGAGATTTCCGACAACATGACGGGAAAGACCATCTGCGTGCTGAGCGATTCCTGCGCGACACCAATCGTCTCCGGGATCGCGAAGTTCCGTGAGGAGTTCGAAGCCCACATCACCGGCAAACGATGCCCGATGCGCTCGGCGGCAGCATGATGGCCGAACACGAAAAAATGATCTCGCTCACCATCGAGGGTCGACCGGTCAGCGTGCCGGAAGGGACTTCGATACTGGAGGCGGCGAAGGCGGCGGGAGTGCTGATTCCGCACTACTGCTATCACCCTTCGCTCCCTGTTGCAGGCGTTTGCCGCATGTGCCTCGTGGACGTCGAGAAGGCGCCCAAGCTCGCGCCCGCCTGCGTGACCGCGGTGGCCGAAGGCCAGGTCGTGAGTGTGCGGACCGAACGCGCCCTCGAGGCTCGCAAGGGCGTGCTCGAGATGCTCCTGATCAATCACCCGCTCGACTGCCCGATCTGCGACCAGGCGGGGGAGTGCGAGCTGCAGGACTACACGTACCAGGAAGGCCGTCAGGACTCACGCTACCGTGAGCCGAAGCGATTCAATCCGGTGGAGGACTTCGGCGGCGACGTCGTCTACGTCACCAACCGATGCATCCTGTGCACGCGTTGCGTCCGCTTCATGGACGATGTCGCGCACGACCCGGTGCTGAACGTGAGCGAGCGCGGCGATCGCGCCGTCATCGGAAAGTTCGAGGGCCAGGACCTCACGCACGCGTGGGCCGCGAACGTGGTCGACCTGTGCCCGGTGGGCGCGCTCGTCTCGAAGGACTTCCTGAACAAGGCCCGCGCCTGGGAGCTGGATCGTAGCGCCTCGATCTGCCCGAACTGCACCCAGGGGTGCAACTCGATCATCGAGACGCGCGAGAACATGGTCGTGCGCATGCGGCCGCGCGCCAATCCGGACGTCAACTCGTACTTCATGTGCGACTACGGCCGGCTCAACTACCGTTGGATCAACCGCCAGGACCGGCTCGAGCAGCCGATGCTCCGCATCGACGGTGCGCTCGCGCCGGTCGACTGGGAACGAGCGCTCGGTGCCGCGGCGACGGCGCTCCGCGGCAAGCGGGCGGTAGTCCTCGCGTCGCCGATGCTTTCCAACGAGTCGCTGTTCATGCTGAGCCGCCTGGGTGGCCGCGGAATCTTCCGCGTCGAGCAGGGGCCGGAGGCGCCGCTCGAGGGAGTTCCGGACCTGGCGCTGCGGGCCGATCGCGCGGCGAACGTTCGCGGTGCCGAGCAGATGGGGTTCACCCGGACAGCGTCGATACCCGCCCTCGGCACCGACGACGTGCTGATCCTCGCCGATGACGATCTCGCGGGTCTCGATGCCGCTTCAGTGGGCACGGCGACAATGATCGTCCTTGGCACGACGCTGCCGGCGGAGATCGCAGACCACGTGGCCATCGCGCTTCCGGTGACGAACTTCGCCGAGGAGGAGGGCACCTTCACCAACCTTCGCGGCCACGTTCAGCGATTCATGCAGGCCAAGGCGCCGCCGGGACTCGCGCGCCCCCTCTGGTACGTGCTCGCCGATCTACGCGCGCTCCTGAACCAGCCGACGGCGTATTACATCGCCTCCGAGGTCTTCGCAGCGCTCTCGGAGTCGAACCCGGCATACGCGGGGATGTCGTACGAGACGCTGGGTCTCCGCGGGCTCGCCACGCCGGAGACGACGGCGGGGCGCGCATCGTGATTCTGACGCAGGCACTCGCGCTGCTTCAGGCAGCGGACCCGCAGCTCGCCCCGGTGAGGATGACCCCCTTCATTGTGTTCACGGTCATCAAGATGCTGATCATCTTCACCATCTACCTGGTCGGGGTCGCGCTCCTCACGCTGGCCGAGCGAAAGATTTCCGCGTGGATTCAGGACCGTCACGGTCCCAACCGCGTAGGCTACGGCGGGTTGCTTCAGCCGGCAGCCGATGGCCTGAAGAACATCATGAAGGAGGAGACGTACCCGGCCGGCGCCTACAAGCCGCTATTCGTTCTCGCACCGATGATGGCGTTCATCCCCGCGCTCATCACCTGGGCGGTGATTCCCTTCGCGTCGCCGATCCCGACGAGATGGGGACGCATCGACATGGTCGTGGCGGACATGCAGATCGGGTTCCTGTACATCCTCGCGATCGCGTCCCTGGGCGTCTATGGTATCGTGCTCGCCGGCTGGTCATCCAACAACAAGTATTCCCTGCTCGGCGGGCTGCGCTCCAGCGCGCAGATGGTCTCGTACGAGATTTCGATGGGCATGTCGACCGTCGCCGTGCTGCTGCTCTCGGGCAACGTCGCACTCGGCAGCATCATCCAGCAGCAGGCCGTCATGGGCTGGAACGTCGCGCTTCTCTCGGTCGCATTCTTCATCTTCCTCGTGGCGGCATTCGCAGAGACCAACCGGCTTCCTTTCGACCTGCCTGAGGCCGAGGCCGAGCTCGTCGCCGGGTATCACACCGAGTACAGCGCGATGAAGTTCTCGATGTTCTTCATCGCCGAGTACGCCAACATGGTGACGGCGAGCGCGCTGATCGTGACGCTGTTCTTCGGCGGATGGGACATTCCGTTCACGCTCTGGGACAACCTGGCGCCGTGGACCTACGCGAAGTTCTTCGCGACCTTCGCGGCGTTCGGCTTCAAGCTCGTGTTCTTCATCTTCCTGTACATGTGGATCCGCTGGACCCTTCCGCGCTTCCGCTACGACCAGCTCATGTCGCTCGGCTGGAAGTTCATGCTCCCCCTGGCGCTGACCTACATCGTGATCATCGCCTCGGTGACACTCGCGCTCGACATGTCCGGGCTGGAGCGCGGGAGGGTGTACGGCCTGGTTCTCTTCGGGATGAATCTCGTCCTGCTCTTCCTCCTCTTCGTCCTCCTCGACCGCGGGCGCCTGATCAGTCCGGCGACGACCCGAATGCGGGACGAGGGGATTGCGCGCCTTCGCGCTCGGAGCGCGAGCGAAACCTTCGTTCCCGAGTCGGGAGACTGATGGCGATCACGGTAAAGGTGCTCGAGAGGCCGATCGAGCAGGTGAGTTACATTCGCGCCACCCTGAAGGGAATGGCGCTCACGCTCAAGCATCTCGTCGACCCGCACAAGGTCACGCTCCAGTACCCGACCGAGAAGTGGCAGCTTTCGCCGCGGTGGCGCGGCACTCACCGCATGCTCACGACCGAGACGGGGAAGGCCAAGTGCGTCGCCTGCGGCCTCTGCCCGACGGTGTGCCCGGCGAACTGCATCAAGCTGGTTCCCGGCGAGGACGAGGATGGCAACCGGTATCCTCTCGTGTTCGAGATCGATGAGTTCCGCTGCATCTTCTGCGGCTACTGCCAGGAGGTCTGCCCCGAGGAGGCGATTCACGTCGGGCGACACTACGAGAACTCCGAGTACAGCCGCGAAGGCTTCGTCTATGATCTGGAGCGGTTGATGGCGCAGACGCACCCCGTTTGCGAGATGTGGGACCCGGCCGACCCCGCTGGCGAATGAGCCTGTTCTACACCTTCAACTTCTACCTCTTCGGGGTCATCGCGCTCGCATCGGCGCTGGTGTTCGTCACCCGGAAGAGTCCCGTGGCCGCTGCGATGTGGCTCGTCACGACGATGTTCTGCCTGGCCGCACTGTACATAATGCTCGGTGCCGAGTTCATTGGCGCCATTCAGGTGCTCGTCTATGCCGGCGCAATCATGGTCGTGTTCCTGTTCGTCGTCATGCTCCTGAATCTCGGGAACCCGGCGGAGATCGCCGACATCCGGGGCCGCTGGTCCAGCCTGGCCGCGGCATTCCTCGGCCTGGTGCTGCTCGCACAGCTCATGACGCTTGCCCGGTCGCGCGTGGATGGCGAGCCGATGCAGTCGCCGCTCGTCGCATCATGGGAACAGCCCGGGGATCACGGCGGTGTCGTCGGCCTCATCGCCGCGCCACTCTTCCGGGACTACCTTCTCGCCTTCGAGATCACGAGCGTTCTGCTCCTTGTCGCAATCGTCGGATCGGTCGTCATCGGTCGGGGGAGGAGCTAGATGCTCGCTGAATCCCTCGCCCTGTCCGCGGCCCTCTTCACGATCGGCGTAGTCGGCGTCCTGACGAGGCGCAACGCCATCATCGTGTTCATGTGCGTGGAGCTGATGCTCAACGCCGTGAACCTGAGCTTCGTCGCGCTGTCGCGGCTCTACGGCATGGAAGGCCAGGTCTTCGTGGTCTTCGTGATGACCGTGGCCGCCGCCGAGGCCGCGGTGGGACTCGCCATCATCATCGCGATTTTCCGGCACCGCCAGACGGTGAACCTCGAGAACATCAACCTCCTGAAGGGCTGATGCTCCTCCAGCTCACCGCTGCGGCGGCCCACCCGCTCGACGGGTCGATCGCCCAATATCTCTGGCTCGTACCGCTGCTCCCGCTGCTCGGTTTCGTCATCAACGGGCTGCTCTCGGTCGTCAGCGTGGCGCGCGCGGGACCCGGCGATCCCGGAGCTCACGATCACGAGGACGAGGCTTTGGGCCGCCCTCACGCCGGTGTTCCGCACGGCGATGTAGTGCACGCCCGTGCCGCGGATCCCCACGACACGCACGGCTCGAGCGGCGGCGCCACCGGGGACGATCACGACCCCGTCGCGCGGCATCGCTTCGCCGCCATCACGAGCATCGTCGGACCGCTGGTGCTCGCGCTCAGCTTCGGGCTCGCCATCACGATCTTTCTGGAGATGCGCGCCACCGGAGCCATGGGTGAGCCATACATCCAGCGCTACTTCCAGTGGATGGTGACCGGCGACCTGGCGATCGACGCCGCCTTCCAGCTCGACCAGCTGGCGATGGTGATGGTGCTGATCATCACCGGCGTCGGCACGCTGATTCACATCTTCAGCGTCGGCTACATGCGCGATGACCCCGGATACCCGCGGTACTTCGCGTACCTGAACCTGTTCGTCTTCTTCATGCTCGTGCTCGTCCTCGGCGCAAGCTACCCGGTGCTGTTCGTGGGCTGGGAGGGGGTCGGCCTCTGCTCGTACCTGCTGATCGGTTTCTGGTTCAGCGAGAAGGCGAACGCCGACGCGGGGAAGAAGGCATTCATCGTGAACCGCATCGGCGACTTCGGCTTCCTCGTCGCGATGATGCTGCTGTTCGCGAATCTCGGCGTGCTCGATTTCGTCGGCGTTTCGGAACGGGCCGGGTCGCTCGCGGTGGGCGGCGCCCTGGTCACGACCATCTGCCTGTTCCTGTTCCTGGGGTGCGCGGGCAAGAGCGCTCAGATCCCGCTGTACGTCTGGCTACCCGACGCCATGGCAGGCCCGACTCCCGTGTCGGCGCTGATCCACGCCGCGACGATGGTCACCGCGGGCGTCTATCTCGTTGCGCGGAGCGCCGTGCTCTTCTCGATGGCGCCGGCGGCGAGCCTCACGGTGGCTGTCGTGGGCGCGGTCACCGCGATCTTCGCCGCCACGATCGGCCTCAAGCAGTGGGACATCAAGAAGGTTCTCGCGTACTCGACGGTCTCGCAGCTCGGCTACATGTTCGTGGCCGTCGGCGTCGGAGCATATACCGCGGGCGTGTTTCACCTGATGACGCACGCCTTCTTCAAGGCGTTGCTCTTCCTCGGATCGGGCTCCGTGATCTACGCGATGCACGCCGCGTATCACCACACGCACAGCCCCGAGGATGCGCAGGACATGCGCAACATGGGTGGCCTCCGGAAGTGGATGCCATGGACGTGGGGATTGATGTGGATCGCGACGCTGGCGATCGCGGGTGTCTTTCCGCTCTCCGGCTTCTTCTCGAAGGATGAGATCCTCGCCTCTGTGTTCGCCCGTGCGCAGCATTCGCCGCTGGGCGAGGCATCCTGGCTCGGCATCCCGGGAAGCACGCTGCTGTACGCCATATACGCCGTCGCTCTGGCCTCGGCGCTGCTCACCGCCGTCTACATGACGCGGATGATGATCTACACCTTTCACGGTCCCAACCGCACAGGGGAGCGGGAGCGCGATCACCTTCGCGAGGCGCCGTGGGTGATGACCGCCCCGCTGGTGATTCTCGGGATCCTGAGCTTTTTCGGCGGGTGGCTGAATCTTCCCCTGATCACCGAAGGGATGCTCGGGCCGATGGAGATCCTGCACCATTGGCTGGAGCCGGTCACCGGGGAGTCGACCGTGCGCCTCGCCGGGGAGGCGGCGCACCTCGAGCACAGCACCGAGTACATGCTCATCGGCGCCGCCCTGACGATCGCGGTTGGCGGAATCCTGTTCGCGGCTTATCGCCTCGACCCGAAGCGCCTGACGACGAAGCGCGAGGCACGCCCCGAAGAGGGCTTCGCACGGGTGCTGGCGAACAAGTACTACGTGGACGAGGCGTACGATCGAACGGTCATCGGGCCCACCGTCACCATCTCGAGAAACCTGCTCTGGCGCGGGATCGATGTCAGGATCATCGACGGCCTGGTGAACGGAGCCGCCGGCATGATGCGCGGGTTCGGCCGGGCCGGGTCGTGGATGCAGTCGGGACACGTCGGCACGTACGCCTGGGTGCTGCTGGTCGGCGTTCTCGCCGTGCTCGGCGCCTTTACCTTCCGGTAACACATGAACGCCTTCCTGAGCTCGATCGGCTACAACGACTGGATCCTTCCGGCACTGCTCGTCATTCCGCTCGCCGGAACGCTGGTCCTGCTGATCCAGAGCGCTGTTGCTGGGCGCGGCCGCCGGCCGGCGCGAGTGGTGGCCACCGAGACGGCTGTGGCTCCCACCGGCTCCGCCGGGTCGCCGACGTACAGCACGGCGGTGATCGTCGAGGAGGAAGGCCCGGGCGCCAGCGGCGCGAGGCACATCGCCTTCTGGACGCTGCTGGCGGAATTCGTCGTCTCGATCGGCCTGTGGTGGACCTTCGATCCAGCGATCAGCGGCTGGCAGGCGGTCGTGGACGAGCCCTGGATCGGGCTCTGGAACGCGCGCTTCACGCTCGGGATCGACGGTATCGCGCTGATGATGATTCTCCTGACGACCTTCCTCATGCCGCTCGCGGTGCTGGGAAGCTGGAGCAGCATCAGGAGGAAGCAGCACGCCTATTACGCGCTTCTCCTCGTGCTGACCACGGGGATGCTCGGGGTCTTCATGGCGCTCGACCTGCTGCTGTTCTACGTGATGTGGGAAGTGATGCTGGTCCCGATGTACTTCATCATCGGGATCTGGGGAGGGGAACGGCGGATATACGCGAGCATCAAGTTCTTCATCTACACGATGCTGGGATCCCTGCTGATGCTCGTCGGGATCATCTATCTGTACCAGGCGGGGGCGAATCCCGTGACGGGCTCGTCGAGCTTCTCGTACGACTACCTGATGGGGTCGGCGCGGATCGGGCAGGTGGCCGGGCTCTGGCTGTTCGGGGCGTTCTTCCTCGCGTTCGCGGTGAAGGTCCCGATGTTCCCATTCCATACATGGTTGCCCGACGCGCACGTCGAGGCACCGACCGCGGGATCGGTGATCCTCGCCGGGATCATGCTGAAGATGGGCACCTTCGGCTTTCTGCGGTTCGCGGTCCCGCTCTTTCCCGCGGCCGCCATGCACCCGACCGTCCGAGCGGCGATCCTGGCGCTCGCGGTCATCGGCATCATCTATGGCGCGCTGGTGGCCATGGTGCAGCCCGACTTCAAGAAGCTCGTCGCCTACTCATCGGTGAGCCACCTCGGCTTCGTCATGCTCGGGATTTTCGCTCTGACGATGCAGAGCGTGCAGGGCGCGCTGATGGTCATGATCAACCACGGCCTGTCCACCGGCGCGCTCTTCTTTCTCATCGGCATGATCTACGAGCGCAAGCAGTCGCGGATGATCGAGGCGTATGGCGGGATCGCGCGCGTGGTCCCGATGTTCGCGGCTCTCCTCACCTTCGTCTCGCTGAGCAGCATCGGACTTCCCGGAACGAACGGCTTCATCGGCGAGTTCCTCGTCCTGATCGGCGCGTTCCGCACATACCCGGTCCTCTCGATGATCGCCGCCACCGGCGTGATCTTCGCGGCCGCATACCTGCTATGGGCAATCCAGCGGATCCTGTTCAACCCGCTGGACAAGCCGTCCAACGCGCACCTCACGGACCTCAACTGGCGCGAGCTCGGCCTCATGGCACCGCTCATCGGGGCCATCCTCTGGCTCGGGGTCTACCCCCAGCCCGTCCTTCGCAGGATGGAAGGGGCCGCGGAGCGGTTCATCCAGACCGTGCAGACGCGCGCCGCTGCCGGCGTGGCTGCCACCGACGCGGAGCGGAGCCGGTAGATGCTCGACCTCTCCATACCCGCCGATCTCACACTGGCACTCGCGCCCGATCTGGTCCTGATCGGCGGCGCGATGCTCCTGCTGCTCTGGTCGGCATGGCGCCCCGAGAGCGCATCGCACCAGCGCTCCGTCGGCATGCTTTCGATCGTGTTGACGCTCGTCGTCCTCGCCGGCGTCATCTGGGCGGGCTTCAGCGACATGACGGCCGACTCGGGCGTCATCGCAGTCGACGACTTCCGCTGGATGTCGGACGTCGTGATCCTGATCGCGACGCTGTGCACCATAGCGCTCGCGATCGACTACAACGAGCGCACGGGGATCACTGCCGGCGAGTCCCACGTCCTCGTCCTGCTCGCATCGTCGGGGATGATGCTGCTCGCGGCGGCGCGCGATCTCATGATCGTGTTCCTGGGCATCGAGCTGATGTCGATCGCCGTGTACTGCCTCGCGGGGCTCGACCGCCGCAGTGCGCGGGCAGCCGAGGGCGCACTCAAGTACTTCCTGCTCGGTGCGTTTTCCACGGGCTTCCTCCTCTACGGCATCGCCCTGATCTACGGCGCTACCGGCGCGACGAATCTGGAGGTCATCGGGACGCTTGTCGTCCAGGCCGGGGCGTCGGTGAGTCCGATGCTGATCGTCGGCCTGGGACTGCTGCTCATCGGCTTCGCGTTCAAGGTGGCCGCGGCCCCGTTTCACATGTGGGCACCCGATGCATACGAGGGCGCGCCGACGCCCATCACGGCATACATGGCCGCGGCGGTCAAGGCGGCTGCCTTCGTCGCGCTGATGCGCGTATGGAACGAGGCGTTCCTCTCGCTCGCCGACTGGTGGTACCTGCCGGTGTGGTGGCTCGCGGTGATCACGATGTCCGCCGGCAACCTCATCGCGCTCGCGCAGCGCAACATGAAGCGCCTGCTCGCATACTCGAGCATTGCGCACGCAGGGTACGTGCTCGTCGCCCTGGCGGCGGGCTCGATCATGGGCAGCTGGGCGCTCCTCTTCTACGTGCTCACCTACACGCTCGCCACCATGGGATCGTTCGGCGTGCTGGTGGCACTGGGCAACACCGGCGAGGCCAGCGAGACGCTCGATGACTTCGCGGGGCTGTGGACCGTTCGCCCCTGGCTCGCCGTGGCGATGGCCGTGTTCATGTTCGCCCTGCTCGGCTTCCCGGTGTTCGGCGGGCTCGGGTTCTTCGCAAAGTACTACCTGGTGCAGGCGAGCCTAGAGTCGGCGATGCCGCGCGGAACACTCCTCGCCGTGATCCTCGTCCTCACGAGCGTCGTCTCGGCGGGATACTATCTGTACGTTGTGATGGTAATGTTCATGCGTCCGCGCCCCGGCGCGGAGGCCGTGCGCGGCAGGGCGACAGCGGGCTCGGGGTGGGCCACCCGCGCCGTGGTGCTGACGACCGCCATCGCGATCGTGTTCTTCGGCCTGCTGCCTGCGCCGATACTGCAGTGGGCCGGCAACAGTGGGCTGACGGCGCCGCAATACGACGCCCGGGCGGACGCTCCGCCGGCAGCGACAGGGCGGGACTGACCCGGGGCCGCCGATGCGCGGCCCCCTTTCGTTTGATGGATCCTCATGAGTGTCTCGCCGGGCATCTTTCGTCAGTACGACATCCGCGGCATAGTCGATCGCGATCTCACCGTGGAGGTGGCGCGCTTCGTCGGACGATCCTATGCCGCGTACCTCGCCGACCGCGGAATCTCCGGGACGGTCGCCGTGGGTCGCGACAACCGGCCGAGCGGGGACGCGCTTCGCGATGCAATGGTCGGCGCGATCAACGAATGCGGCTTCGACGTAGTCGACATTGGAGTCGTTCCCACGCCGCTCCTTTACTGGGCGCTGCACCACCTCGGCGTCGTCGGGGGCATCCAGATCACCGGGTCGCACAATCCACCCGAGTACAACGGGTTCAAGATGTCGGTTGGAATCGATTCGCTGCACGGCGAGGGGATCCAGCGACTCTACGCCCTCGGTCAGGCTGGACGCTTCCCGAAAGGGAGCGGAGACGTGCGCCATGAGGACGTGATCGATCGCTACGTCGCTGATGTC
>JBGTMW010000420.1:0-10075 GCA_041743365.1 Gemmatimonadaceae bacterium | reverse complement strand
TCGATAATCGCGGCCGTTCGTTCGGGCTCGGCGCGGGGACTGCTCCCACCGATACTCCGCCTTCAGCGGGAGCTCCCGGCCAACCGCTGGTCTCCCTTCCTGCGCAATCACGATCAGCCGCGTACCCGAACAGAGCTGGGCGGGGACATGGCGCGTTCGCGCATCGCATCGTTCCTGCTGCTCACGCTGCCCGGCGTGCCCTTCGTCTATTACGGCGAGGAGATCGGCATGACGGGTGCGAAACCGGATGAGCGGCTCCGCACTCCGATGCAGTGGAGCGCCGCGCCCGGGGCCGGGTTCACGCGCGGTAGGCCCTGGCAGCAGCTACAGGATGACTCCCTGACCACGACGGTCGCAGCGCAGGAGGGAGATCCTGCGTCGATCCTCGAGCTGCACCGCCGACTCATTCCCCTGCGCGATGGGAACGTCGCGCTCGCAGCCGGACTGTTGGTGCCGCTCACGGCGAGCAACGACGCGGTCGCGGCGTATCTGCGCATCGACGGCAATCAGATTGTGATGGTGCTCGCGAACATCGGCGCCACGGCGCTCAGCGGGGTTTCGGTTTCCTCTGACGGCGGTGCGCTGCCGAGAGGGGCGTGGACGGTTCGCAGCCTGCTCGGCGGCGGCGAGGGCGCGGCTGTGCAGATCGGTGACGACGGGCGGGTCGATGGCTACGTGCCGCTTCCGACTCTCGCTCCGCTGGAGGGCTACATCTTCGAGTTCACGCCGCGGCGGTAACCGCAGTCTCGACCCGTCGTTGAGATTCAAGTACGGAAGGGAACACGGCCTCCGGGCCATCGCCCGCGAAAGTGGTGACTACACAATCCACCTCCATGCACGGACGGCCGGGGATTTGTCGAGGATGTTACGCGCGCCGCCGTGGCCGCGCTGGGCCTTAATGAAGGGTCATTGATGAGCGGATTATTGTGACGTCGTCTTCGGCTGCTTCACGTGCGTGTCGAGCCAGTTCACCATCTCCCAGATCACATGGCGCCGGCTTTCCTTCGCGATGTACCCGTGCGACTCGAGCGGGAGCTGGACGTAGCGGACGTTCCCACCGTTGCCTTTGAGCGCCGCGAACATCCGCTCGGATTGGACCGGGAACGTACCCTGATTGTTGTCATGCGTCCCGTGAATCAGCAGGATCGGCTCCTTGATCCTGTCGGCAGAGTGAAATGGAGACATCTGATCGTAAACGTTCGGCGCCTGCCAGAACGTGCGCGGCTCGGCCTGGAACCCGAACGGCGTCAGCGTACGGTTGTACGCGCCGCTCCGCGCGATCCCGGCGCGGAACAGATCCGAGTGCGCCAGCAGGTTGCCGGTCATGAACGCGCCATACGAATGGCCGCCGACAGCCATGCGGTCACGATCCCCGACACCCATTTCTTCCAGCTTGTCGATGGCCGCCTTCGCGCTCGCGACGAGCTGTGGCACATACAGGTCGTTCGGCTCCTTACCGTTCTGGCCGACGATGGGCATCGTCGGGTTGTCGAGCACGCCGTAGCCGGCGGCCAGCAGGAGCAAATGATCCGACCGGCTGGGACGACGGAACTGATGCGGCGATCCCGCCACCTGCGAGGCGGCGTCCTGCGACATGAACTCCTGTGGGTAGGCCCAGAGGAGGAACGGCAGCTTTCCGTCCCGGGCGCGGTCGTATCCGGGGGGTAGATAGAGCGTTCCGGAGAGCTGCACGCCGTCGGGACGCATGTAGGTGATCCGCTCCGCCTTCACAGTGGAGAAGAATGGCGCCGGATCCGGCAGGTTCGTCAGGCGCGCCACGCGCTTCGACGCGACGTCCAAAACGTAGTAGTCAGACCGTTCGGTCGGCGACTCGCGGAGAATGATCGCTTTCCTTGCGGATGGATCGAGGAGCCCGACAACGCTCTCGTAGTGCGGCGGCGCCGACTGCCAGAGCCGCTCGGTCCTGCCCGTGGCGATTTCAATGCGATCGAGATAGGGCCGGTCTCCATCCTTGTCCTTCGATGCGCCAGGGCCCGTGAGGTAGTACCACCGTCCATCGGGACTGGTGATCGGGAGCTGCCGATCGGCCGCGAGATCGTACTGGAACATCAGATTGCCCGGCGCGGCGATGCGGTCCTCGCTGTTGTAATCCCACAGAGGCCGGGGCGTGCCGCCGCCGGGAAGCGACGGATCGACGACCCACGATCGTGCGCGGGTTCTCTGCGCGCTGTAGTCGCTGAGGATCGCGACTCTCGGGCTCAGCCACTGGAGGCCGCCGAAGCGCATTTCTGTCTCGAAGAACGGCTGCGGCTCCCCGGTGAATGGCGCCTTCAGGAGCGACACGCGATCGCGCCTGGGCATGGCCTTGCGGGGATCGCCATCATCGAGCGCATGCACGAGCAACAGCGTCGCGGGTTCATCGGCGCGCCAGGAGATGCTGCGAGTCCCCGGAGTGGTGGCGTCCCGCATGCTCGGCTGCACGTCGATCAACGGTCGTTCGTACACGGTGCGCACGACTCTGCCGTCCAGCGCCCACACTTCCGTTTTCGCCGGGAAGTTCGCCATGCCCACCTGATAGGAATACGGGCGATGCGTCAGTCGGACGAGCAGATACCGACCGTCCGGCGATGCCGACGGAGGTGTGTAGATCGCGGGCGCGCCGAGTGGCGCAATCCGTCCGTCGAGCCCGACCGTCGTGAGCTGCGACATCATGTAGTGATCGAACAGCGCCTCGTCGTGCCGGTCCCTCAGTAGGTAGGTGTTGGTACGGGCCGGCGCCGCGCGGCCGTATGACTCCTGCACGATCGGGCCGGCCGGCGCCTCGGGCGTCTTCGGCTCCGCTCCTCGGCCTGCGGGAAACATCAGACAGACGGCAGGCGCCCGCCCTGCGGTCCACGAACATCCGCCAGCCACATAGTTGATCGACGGCGGCGTCAGTCGTCTCGCGGATCCGGCGTCGACATCAGCCACCCACAGCGCTTCGCCCTCGCGCGTCGTGGCGCTGAACAGGAAGTGCCTGCCGTCTCTCGACCAGCCACCGGACGAGGCGAGGCGTCCCTCGATGTCCGGTGGCGAGACGACGCGGCTCGCCCTGGTCGCGATGTCGAAGATGCGAAGCGCCATCCGGTCGGGCGTAATGACGAAGTAGGCAAGGCGCCTGGCGTCGCGACTCCACTGTGGAAACGTGAGACGGGCGCCGTTCGGCACGGGAATCGTGATCTCCGCACCGCCATCCACCGGCTTGAGTGACGCGGTGCGCACACCTTCGAGATCGATGCGGTGACTCGGCAGCGTCTGGAAGCGGCGGCCCGCGAGGAACAGCGTCGGCTCGGCCAGCTCGGCGACGGTCGTTTCCGGCACGTCGGACGTCGTGATGAGGAGCCAGCGCCGATCGCTGCTCACCGAAACCGCCGGCGGCGCAGGCGAGTCGAGGATATTGGTGATCGCATCGGGCGGAGTGCGATAGCCGTCCTGCGCGAGAGCCACGTCAATGGGGACGGCGGCGACGAGCAGTGCGATGAATGCGAGTCGTACGACGCGTTGAAGTGTCATTGGCATGTCCTCAGGCTAAATGGACTCTGACCCGTGCCGCCAGTCCAGAAGTCATGACTGGGCTGGAGACCAACCCATGCCGTCGACTGCCTTGCTGGCGGTACCTGCTGCTCGCTCTATGATCTATCTCGGCGTGGACGTGCACAAGGACTCGATCACGCGTCCGCCCGTGTGACTACGGCACGGCGACCGCCTGCGCACCCGCTGGCCAGCGTCCCTCCAGGAACTCGTCGACGACCGTGAAAAATGTTTCAGGCACCTCCAGATACGGGAAGTGGCCAACCCCCTGTAGGAGCAGGAGACGTCCGTTCGGCAGTGCGGCGGCCCACTGGCGCGCGCTGGCCACCGGGAGCGGGTCAGCCGTCCCGTGAATCACCAGGGCGGGAGCAGCGACCGCGCGTAGCGACGCCGTCCAATCCCACTCACCGAGCGACGACATGGTGAAGCGGTCGACGCTGGCCATCTTGTTCCGTAGTGCTTCCGGAGTGCCGGCGCAGAAGTCGCCCTTGCTGCGATCCGCCGCAGCGGTATTGCCGAAGAACGGAATGAACCAGAGGACGTAGTAGGCGCGGCACGCCGCCGCATCACCGGGGTTGGCGAGGCGCGTCTCCCGCCACTCCTGCATCCGGCGCCGCGTGACGCTGTCGCGACCGACGTCGAGTGACCGAAACGCCTCCACGAGTTCCCCACGCCGGGCCGGGATGGCACCGACGACCAGAAGCCGTCCAACGCGCTCCGGATGTTGCGCCGCGTAGAGCGCCGCCACGCCCGCCCCCCATGAGTGCCCGAGCAGCGTCAGCCGCCCTATGCCGAAATGCCGGCGGACCGCCTCGAGATCCTCGGCGAACCGCTGCCCGTCGAGCGCGGAGGAGTCACTGACGAGCGAGGATCGGCCAGTGCCTCGCTGGTCGTAGAACAGGAGCGTATGGCGCGCCGCCAGCGGGCCGAGGTCAGCCGCCAGGTAGTCCATGGTGAACCCGGGGCCGCCGTGCAGTACCACCACCGTGTCGCGGCTGGCGCCGACCATCCGATAGAACAGGCGCACGCCGGCCCCAGCGTCGACGTATCCCTCTCGCACCGCCGGCATGACCTGACCGGCGGAACGCGGGGCGGATGTGGATCCCTGGCAGCCGATGAGAAGCGCCATCGATGCAAGCGGCAGAACTACTAGCGTGAAGCAACGCATATCAGCAGCCTCCCCTGGTGGGTGCAAGCGGTCGTAGCGGGAGCGGCCCGCAATTGCCGGCGGGTTTCGAGGGCCCCGCGCTCTCGGTACCGGACGTTAGAAGGGGTCCGCTCCCCCCTCGCTTCACACACGCCCTTGGACGGATTTATTGGTCGTCCTTGCTGATCACTCCTTATTCGGAGACTTGACAGATGACGCCTCATAGGAGGAAGCAGCAGCCTCACGGCACGCGACGCCCATTCTCGGCCAAGTGCTCGACGGCGCTCGCGATGCGCTCCACCCCCTGGCGGATTCGCACCAAGGTCACGACGACCCAGATTGCCAGGACGACCGGAATCAGGCCAGTCAGCAGGATCAGGACGACAACCCCGAGATACTCCGCCATCCCACCTCCATCGATCATTTCTACAAACCCCCGGGACATGGGTTGAGTACTGCCCAACGCGCCGGAGCTTTGCTGCCGCGTCCAGCTCGACGGGCGCGATTCACTCCAGGTAACGACTAGCCGGAGTCACTGAGCGTGAGGCTCGTCGCGTGACTCGGAAGTTCTCATAGCACCAGCCACCCGCTATGGCCGCAACAACGATCGACGGCAGAGTTAGCAGCCCCGGTCGAATTGCGGTCGCGATGGGAACCGTTCCGAACGCGACCCACTTTGCGGACTGCATGCTGACGATGATCCACCAGGCGAACCCGGCGATGGCTCCCGTCTTTAACCCGGCTCCGTACTGCGCGCGGATCGCGGCGTAAAGCCAGGTACCCCAGACTGCGGCTGTGAGGTTCGAGAGAAACATGAAGGCCTGAACGTTGCCACCTGGCGCTCGCGCTCCACTCGTTAGGGCCGCCATGAACTCGCGACCGACGAAGCCGAGGAGGAGCAACGAAAGCAGCGTCCAAACCAGACCGGCAATAAAGCCACCGACGGCAATCCTTACCCAGTCAAGCCTCGGCACTGGCCCTCCTGCGTAACCAGTCCACTTGTTGATGCCTAACGCCCCGCGCGTAAGCTGCGGCGCATTACAACAAGGCGCCAGCGAGCGAAGCGACCAGGCGTAGTCGAAACAGAAGCGCCGGCAGCTTCACGCGTCCGTCAGGCGCCGAGGGCGACGATGAGTATCCGCTCCGACAGCCGCGCGATTTGCCGGCCGTGTCCGGCGGATCCACCATTCGGTCACGCCGATCACGAGCGCCCAGGTGACCCACAGATCGATGACGAACAGTCTGGCGGAGCTAATGCCGGTTGGCGCGAACCCGACGTCGAGGAGCGCGCCCATCACACGCGTGCCGGGTACGGCCACCATCACACCGATCGCGCGGAGCATCCACTCGCGATGGGTGGCCACGTCGCGGCGGCGAATTGCGCGGAAGGCGCGCTCGATCGCGACGAGAAACAGCAGCCCTACCAGCGCAATGATCGTGGACTCGGCGATGCCGGCCATCGGCAGGAAGAGTCCGAAGTAGAGTCCCGTGACGGCAGCGATGGATCCGATGACGAGGAGGAATCGGCCGGACCAGCGGTGCAGCACGGGGTAGCGGCGGCGCAAGGGCCCGGCCAGCTGCAGCGGCGCCAGGACGAGGAACAGGCCACCGGACAGGATGTGCCACC
The DNA here is from genome assembly GCA_041743365.1 of Gemmatimonadaceae bacterium. Taxonomy (GTDB): domain Bacteria; phylum Gemmatimonadota; class Gemmatimonadetes; order Gemmatimonadales; family Gemmatimonadaceae; genus JANPKQ01. The sequence goes on along the minus strand of JBGTMW010000420.1, from coordinate 3,770 downwards.
TCGGGCGGCATCGTCGTCGGCCGCGTAGCCAGCCGTGAACCCGGCTCTGACCAGATCGTGATACCGGCTGCGGCGATTGGCTTCTCCATCGTAGTGGGGGGCACGTCGACCCGGCGAGAAGCCCCAGGCTGTCAGCGAGGGGTTCGAGTCTGGCTTCTCCGGCGGCACCGTCACCGACGCCGTGGTCACACTCGAAGCCGGCCGCGGAAGCCTCTCGACGCGTAGTACGACTGCGCGCCGTTGTGATACACGAACACCGTGGCATAGCGACGGTCGCAGAACAGAGCCCCACCCAGTGATCGAATATCGGGAGGTGTCTGGACCCAGCTGGACGTCTTGGTATCGAACTCGCCAAGCTCCTGCAGCTCCCGGTACTGCTGCTCCGTCAACAGGTCGATGCCCATTTTGGTAGCCATCTCCACAGCACTGCCATCGGGCTTGTTCTCCTTTCGGGAATCCAGCGCCTTCTTGTCGTAACAGAGGCTTCTGCGCCCGATCGGGCTCTCTGCGGAGCAGTCGCAGAACGTGATGTGCCCCGATTTGTCGTCGCCAATGACGTCAGGCTCGCCGCCGCTCGCCTCCATGGCACGAAGTGACTTCAATGCATTGGGATTGCGTTCCAGCCTGGCCTGAACCGCGGCCCATGCGAGCCCTCTGTGGCGATCCATGTTCTTCTCGAAGCGACCCTTCAGCACTTCAATCAGCTCGTCGCGTTCTGGTGACTTCATGGTTCCTGGTTTGCTCGTGAGTCGTGGCTTGGATTTGATCACCGCCGCACCAGCACCCGATACCCGTTCGCCGGGATGTTGATCGCGCCGTTCGCCGCCAGCGTAACGGGTGTCTTCGCGAACCAGTCTGTGTACTCGCCCGGCTGCGCCAGCCCCTCGTACGTCACCCGCGCAACTCTGTCACCGAAGTTGACCGCGACGAACACGGTGCTCGAATTACGCGTTCGCGTGAACGCGTACACACGACTCCCGCCGTTGGTCTTCAGCGTGGTCTGCTCCCCGCCCCACTCCCCGTTGTCGAGCGCTTCCTCGGCCTCCTTCAGCTCGAACATCGATCGGTAGAAGCTCGCGAGCGACGGCCCCGTCCAGTCCACGGTGTCCTTCTCGAAGAAGCGCAGCCGCTTGTTCAGGCTCACTTCCTGGCCGGTGTACAGCAGCGGCATCGAGCCGCGCACCGTTGCCGCAACCACGAAGGCGGCAAGGTGGTTCTTCCCCATCCGCTCGAACTCGGTGCCCTGCCAGCTGTTCTCGTCGTGATTGCTCGTGAAGTACATGCGATACGCGCCCGGTGGATACGTACTGTCCTGGCGCGCGAAATACGCGTCGATCTCCGCGGTGGACTTCTTCCCCTGCGCGATCTCGTTCAGCAGGTGGTGCAGCTCCCAGCCGTACGTCATGTGAAACGAGTCGTGCAGCTCGGGTATCTCGCCTTCCGCCAGCATGAACAGGCCGGGTTTCGCATCGTGCAGCTCCCGGCGCGCGGCGGCCCAGAAATCGGTGGGCACCCCACGCACGACATCGGCGCGGAAGCCATCGATGTCCATGCTGTCCACCCACCACCGCATCTCCGCGATCATGGCGCGCCGCAGCTCGGGCTTCTCGTAGTCCAGCTCGGCCACGTCCGTCCAGTCGGTCTCCTGGCCGCCCCAGTCCATTGCGTTCGAGATCGAGCCATCGGCGCGCGAGACGTACCAGTCGCGATGCTCGGTGATCCAGGGGTGATCGAACGCGGAATGATTGGCGACCCAATCGAGGATCACCTTCAGCCCGAGGCGGTGCGCCTCGTCCACGAAGGCCCTGAAGTCCGCCACGGCGCCGTACTCGGAGTTGACGGCGGTGTAATCCGCGATCGAGTAGGGGCTGCCGAGTGAGCCCTTCCGGTTGACCTTGCCGATCGGCTGGACCGGCATCAGCCAGAGCACGTCGACTCCAAGGCTGTCGAGGCGCGGGAGATGCCGCTGCAGCGCCGCGAAAGTCCCCTCGGGCGTGAATTGGCGCACGTTCACCTCGTAGATCACGGCGTCGCGTGTCCACTCCGGCGGCGACAGGTCAAGCGCTGATGCGCCAGCGCTGTCCGGCGCAGACTCCGGCCGGTCAGCGGATTGGCACGCGGACAGCACGAGCCCAGCGACGACAAAATGCGTGATCGTTCTCATGGTGAACCCTCGTGAATGTGAGCCCGTCACCGGGCATGAGCGACCGGGGCGGCGGCGCGGAGGATCCCGACGCCCTCCCGTTCCGGGCAAGCCACGCAGGACGTCGAGAAAAGCATCAGAGCCGGGCGTCCGTGTGGATGGCGATCGCCGAGTTGGGCTGGAGTTTCAGCTCGAGATTGCCGGTTGCATCAATGGTGACGCTGGTACCTGCGCACGTCGTGCCGACGCGGCCGCCGGTGAGCAGGTCGCAATAGATACCTGCTGGCAGGCCAGTCGCAACGGTTGCGGTGATCGCCGTGGGCTCACGGCTGATCCCCACGAATCCCCGGTTGCCGCGAGAGAATGCGATCGCGTTCGCCCCGTTGTCCCACCAGCGGCTGACATCGGTGCCGGCGACCACGCGCCGGAAGGCGACCATGCGCGCAATGACGGGATCGCGGTGCTCGCACACCCACTCGCCAACGACGGCGCTTTCGAGGCTCGCCGCGCAGGCCACGTCGTTCGTGTTGCCACCGGCATCCGACGGCGGGCCCCGCTCGCGACCTGCGGCGCCGCGATCGAAGGCGTAGCTGGACATTATCGATGGATAGCCATACGGCTGCGCAAGCATCCAGACGTTGGCCAACCGGTACACGGCGCCGTCGCGGTACCAGATGCCCGCGTCGCGCTGGGTGTCGTGGTTCTCGAGGAATACCACCGCCTTGTCGGCTGGCATCAGCCCCCACGCCGCCGCCGAAAACCGGCTGCCGGGCGGGCCGTTCGGATCGAGCTGCGAGAGGTGCTGGCCGCCGACACCGAGAAACTTGTCGGCGACAAACCTGAACTTGAACTCTGTGACATCCGATGCGCCACCCGATGCGTACCCCAGCCCGAAGTAGTCGCTCTTCGACACGGCCTCTCCGCCGTGGTCAATGACCTCGGCAAAGAACCATGGGAGCGGCCGCCCCTCGCCTGCCAGGGTCTCGTTCACGCGCCGCACAATGTCGTCGAGCTCCACCGGCTGGGTGTGCTTCGCGGCATCGATCCGGAACCCCGCGACGCCGAGCCGCACAAGCGAGATCAGGTAGTCGGCGACCTTCTGCCGCACGCTCGGCAATCCGGAATGGAGGTCGGGGAGGCCGAACAGCTCGCAGTCCTGCACGTTTGCCGCGTTCTGGTAGTTGGTGACCGTGCAGGTCGGGTGAAAGTCGCCGGGGGTGTAGAGCCCCGGATAGCTGTACTTCGTGTACGCGGTCCCGTTGCTGCCGACACCCGGGCTCGGTGTATTCGTCATGTGGTTGATCACCGCATCGACATATATCCCGACGCCCTGCGCCCTGCAGCGCGCTATCATGTCCGCGAACTCCGCGCCGGTTCCCGAGCGGCTGCGCGCAACGCTGTAGCTCACGGGCTGATAGCGCTGGCTCCAGGTGTGGCTGCTCTGAACGCTGTGCTCCTGCGGCGGCGATACCTGCACGGCTGCGAATCCCGCGGGGCCGAGTATCGTCTCGCACTCGCGCGCGATGTCCGTCCACTTCCACTCGAACAGGTGCACGAACACTTCACCCGCCGCGGAGCGGCCGCTCGGCCGATACGTCTGAGCGAGTGGGGGTCGCTGCGCCGGAGG
>JBGTMW010000419.1:0-1714 GCA_041743365.1 Gemmatimonadaceae bacterium | reverse complement strand
GTGCTCGCCATTTACCTGCCCGCCCGGCGGGCCACGCGGGTCGACCCGCTGGTCGCGCTCAAGTCGGAGTAGGACGCCAACATCAAGCTGGCGAGCGTGGTCAGCGATGTGCTCGGCGCGAGCAGGCGCACGATCCTCGTGGCGCTGATCAACGGCGAGACGCAAGTCTGATTCTGTTCTTGCCCTGCCGTGGATCGCCCCTTGCACGCAATCCGCCACGATCCGCTCCTGGCGAGTGCCCCTCGCATACTACTGGGCCGCCCGCGACATTTTCCCGGGCCTCCCGAGGGCGTTCGACTCGGACACCGACCCCGGAATCCGCACGGGCACGTCCCCTTCCCAGATGGATACGACTCACGAAATGCGTGTGCTGACTTTCATCGCCGCCATTACGGTGTTCTGTACGAGCACCACCGCGTGCGTCACGGACCAGACGCCGGCGACCGCCGGACCGGAGCGCCACCTCGCCAACATCCGGCAGCTCACCGACGGCGGCGAGAACGCCGAAGCGTATTTCTCCAGTGACGGTAGCCGACTGATCTTCCAGTCCACGCGCGAAGGCGTTCCCTGCGACCAGATCGTCAGCATGAAGGTCGACGGTACCGACCTCCAGCGCGTCAGCAACGGAACGGGGCGCACGACGTGCGGCTTCTACCTTCCGGGCAATCAGCAGGTCGTCTACGCCTCGACGCACGAGACGTCTCCCTCCTGTCCGCCGCGACCGGATTTCAGTCGCGGGTACGTCTGGCCGGTGTACGACAGCTACGACATCTACCGGGCCAACGCCGACGGCACCGGCATCATCCCGCTCACCCGCACGCCGGGCTACGACGCCGAGGCGACCGTGGCGCCGGATGGACTCATCACCTTCACGAGCGTTCGCGACGGCGACATGGAGATCTACACCATGAAGTCGGACGGGACGGATGTGAAGCGTCTCACGAACCGTCGCGGACCGGATGGCGGTGCGTTCTTCTCGCACGACGGGACGATGATCGTCTTTCGTGGCCTCTCCCTCGAGCCGGGCCCCGCGCTCGATGACTATCGCGCCCTGCTGAAGGACGGGCTGTGGCGGCCGACTGAGCTCGAGCTGTTCGTGATGGAGCGCGACGGCAGCAACCTGCGGCAACTGACGAAACTCGGCGGTGCCAACTTCGCGCCGTCGTGGCACCCCGACGGCAAGCGCATCATCTTCGCGTCGAACTTGGCCGACGCGAACGGGCGCGACTTCGACCTCTATCTCATCAACGTCGACGGAACCGGGCTGGAACGGATCACCTACAATGACACGTTCGACGGGTTCCCGATGTTCTCCCCCGACGGCCGCAACCTGGTGTTCGCCTCCAACCGCAATGCCAGGACCGAGGGAGAGACGAACGTCTTCATCGCGGAATGGAGGGACTGATCCCGACACCGACCAGCGCGCTCGATGTCCGTGGTGTCGGCCGGCGCTTTGGAATTCGCTGGGCACTCCGAGGGGTGTCGTTCGACGTGCGGGGCGGGGAAGCCGTCGGACTGCTCGGACCGAACGGCAGCGGCAAGAGCACCGTGCTCCGCATTCTCGGCACGCTGCTCGCCCCGAGCGCGGGGACCGCGTCCATCAACGGGCTCGATGTGGCTCGCGATGCCGGCGCTGTCCGCGCGCAGGTCGGATACCTCGCGCACACGCCCGGGCTCTACGACGACCTGACGGCCCGCGAGAACCTCCGCTTCG
>JBGTMW010000418.1:0-5593 GCA_041743365.1 Gemmatimonadaceae bacterium | reverse complement strand
GGTGGTATCCGGAGGCACCTCCTGGGCGAACAGCGCTGGCACCCACGCGCCGAGCCCGAGCACCACCGCGACGAACAGCGCCACGGCCCGCCATCGTTGATTCGTCAGGCAGGTCACGCCCGTGGTACGTTGGGCGGCATCACGTGGCGCGCGAGCGAACGAACTCCACGAACGTGCCCACCGGCACGCCGGTCGGCCCCTTCGGAAGGGCGACGAGGTCGGACTCCGAGTACGCGGTGCCCGCGATGTCGATGTGCACCCAGGGATATTCTCCGACGAACTCCTTCAGGAACATCGCGGCCGTGATCGAACCGGCGGCGCGGCCACCGGCGTTCTTCACGTCCGCGGTGTCCGACTTGATCAGATCCTTGTACTCGTCCCAGAGCGGAAGCGGCCATCCCGGCTCGCCCGCCCGCTTGCCGGCCGCCAGCACCTCCTGAACGAGGGCCTCGTCGGTGCCGAACACAGCCGTGGCAGTGTGCCCGAGGGCGATGACGCAGGCTCCCGTGAGGGTCGCGGCGTCGATGACGGCGGCAGGCTCGTAGCGGCGCACGAACGACAGCAGGTCGGCGAGCACCAATCGCCCCTCGGCGTCGGTATTTATGATCTCGATGTACTTCCCGAGCTGGCTGCGGACGACATCGCCCGGCTTGATCGCGGTGCCCGATACCATGTTCGTGGTCGCGCCGATGACGCCAACGACGTTGATCTCGAGTTCCATGGCCCCGACCGCTTCCATCGCGCCGAGGACGCCGGCGGCGCCGCACATGTCGAATTTCATGAGCTCCATCCCCTGGGCGGGCTTGATGGAGACTCCTCCGGTGTCGAAGCACAGTCCCTTGCCGACGAGCACCACTGGGGCCGCTCCCTTCTTCCCCTTCCGGTGCTCGAGGACGACGAGCTTTGGTTCCTGCGGCGTGCCCTGCGCAACCGACAGGAAGGATCCCATCTGCTCGCGCTCGAGACCGGCGCGGTCGAGCACCGTGATCGACTGTCCGCGCCGCTTGGCGATCTCGCGCGCCGTCGCCTCGAGGAAATCCGGAGTGCACAGGTTGCCGGGCATCATCGCGAGGCGCCGCGCGAGCGCCTGGCCCGCGACGATGGCCTCACCGTTCGCCAGCGCTGCCTTCGCGGCCTTCGCGTCACCGACAAGAATCGTCGCGGCAGTGAGCGGCTGCCTGCGCTCCTCGGCGGGTGGCGGCGTCTTGAGGTCGATGTACTCCCATGAGCCCGCTCCGAGCCCGATCGCGATGTACTCTACCGCGGCCACGTCATCGGCGGCGGCATGGAAGGCGAGGTTACCGACGCCCATGCGATGCCCCTGGCGCGCGGCGATCGCGGCCGCCCGCTTGAGTGCTCCGTTGGAGTCCGTGGGCTTCCCCATTCCGACGAGGAGGATGCGCGCGGGGCCCTTCGACAGGCCACCCAGGTGGAGCGTCTCGTCACGTGCGCCACGGAAATCCTGGCGCTCGAAGGTCCGTGACAGCGAGCCATCGAGCTCCTTGTCGAGGCGACGAAGCGCTCCGTCCACTTGCGGGTTCGACGTGAGGGCCAGGACGAGAAGGGGGACCTCGAGCGAATGGAGATCGGCTTGGCGGGTCGACAGCGAGATCGGCATTGAGAAACGTTCGAGTGAGCGAAGGGACGGCGAGCTACGCGCGCATGCCGGCTATGATCTGGTCACCGAACGCGGAGGTCGAGATCTCCGTCGCGCCCGGCATCTGGCGGGCGAGGTCGTAGGTGACGCGCCTGGACTTGATCGCGGTTTCGACGCCGCGGACGATCAGCTTTGCCGCCTCATCCCAGCCCATGTACTCGAGCATCATGACGCCCGACAGGATGACGCTCCCTGGATTGATCTTGTCGAGGCCGGCGTACTTCGGCGCGGTTCCATGGGTCGCCTCGAACACGGCAACGCCGTCGCCGACATTTCCGCCCGGCGCAATCCCGAGCCCGCCCACCTGGGCAGCGGCTGCGTCGGAGAGGTAGTCGCCGTTGAGGTTTGGCGTCGCGATCACCGAGTACTCCGAGGGACGGAGCAGCATCTGCTGGAACATGGAGTCCGCGATGCGATCCTTGATGATCAGCGCATCGGCGCGCCCACCCTTGGACTTCGCGACGTCCGCCTCGGTGCAGGTGACTTCACCGAACTTCTCACGGGCGACCTCGTAACCCCAGTCGCGGAATGCGCCTTCGGTGAACTTCATGATGTTTCCCTTGTGCACGAGGGTCACCGACTCGCGGTTGTTCCTCAGAGCGTATCGGATCGCCATCTCCACCAGTCGCTTCGAGCCGAATGCCGACATCGGCTTGATCCCGATGGCAGACTCCTCCCGAATCTCGCTCTTGAACTCCTTCCGGAGATAGTCGCGCAGCTTGTTCGCTTCCGCACTGCCCGCCTTCCATTCGATTCCGGCGTAGACGTCTTCCGTGTTCTCGCGGAATATCACGACGTTGACCTTGTCGGGTTCCTTTACCGGGGCACCGACTCCTTCGAACCACCGCACCGGACGGATGCACGCGTAGAGGTCCAGCACCTGCCGGAGCGTCACGTTGAGCGAGCGGATACCTCCGCCCACCGGCGTGGTGAGGGGGCCCTTGATGGAAACGCGGAACTCCTTCATCGCCTCCACGGTTTCCTGGGGGAGCCAGTCCTCGAAGCTGGTGTGAGCCTTCTCGCCCGCGAAAACCTCCATCCATGCAATGCGTCGCTCGCCGCTGTATGCCTTCTCCACGGCTGCGTCGAACACGCGCACCGATGCGCGCCATATGTCCGGCCCGGTGCCGTCGCCTTCGACGAAGGGAATGATGGGGTTCTTCGGAACCTGCAGCTTGCCACCGGTGAAGGCGATGCGCTCACCGCTGGACGGCACTTTCGCGAAACGATAGCTCGCCATTGCGTGGAATTCCGGGTGTGAAACGAGAGGAGAAACAGCGCTCCCGAGCGCGGGAAAGCTACTGGCCGTCCGACCCGGATGCCAGCGGGCGACGTTGCGCTCGCGAGGTCATCCCGCGGAGTCCGGCAGCGTGATTACACTCTTGATCCCCACGTCGCCGGTGGCGCAGGTGCAGAAGTCGGCCATCGTTCCGCGGTTCGTGATGATCCCTCGGAGGGCCTCCGGCCACGCACTCTCGAACCGTCCCAGATCCCGGATAGCCTGGCCGAAGTCGCGGCGGTTCGCGTTCACGGTTCCGACGATGATCTGGTTCTGGAGGACCAGGCCCTTCATGATCGCATCGCCCTCGACTCGAAGCGGCTTCCCTTCGCCGGGCACGCCCGTCAGAATGCAGACGGCATTCGCATCCAGGTGACCCATCACATCGAATGCCAGTGCCGGAGCGCCGGTTGCCTCGTACACGAGATCGACGTGCCCTGCCCGCCTCGCGAGCTCCTCGAACCGGGTGGTCGCGGACGAGACGTATCTCGCCCCGAACGACTCGGCGATCCGGGCGTTCGGCGTTTTTGCATCGCCACGGGAGAACACCGTGGTGTCGAACCCGCGCTCAATCAGCAGCATCGCGCCAAGCAGTCCAACCGGCCCCGCGCCGAGCACGACCGCACGACGGCCATGCATGAACGTCTCGTCATCGCTCTCGGCAGCCCATGGCAGCCTGCGCTGGATCGCGACGTATTGGCGCAGGCCCTTCTCGGCGATCGTGAGTGGCTCGGTGAGCACACCGATCTCCCGCAGCTCGGCGGGCACGATATGCAGGTAGCGCTCATCATCGACGATGTGTTCTGCCAGAAACCCATGAGCGCCCCTGATGCCTCGCTCCATGTAGTCACCGGTGAAGCAGAAGTCCTGGTTCCCCGTTGCGCATGCGGTGCAGCGCTCGTGGCGACAGGGGCGGCGCACGGATGGAACCACCAGGTCGCCCTTCCGGAGATGGTCCACGCCAGTGCCGACCTCATCGACGATGCCGAGAGCTTCGTGGCCGAGGACGAGATAATCGGAGCCGTGCGGGGGGTCGCCACCTTCGAAGGCGCAGAGCTCGGCGTCGGTGCCGCAGACGCCGACCTCGAGGATTCGAACCCGCACAGCGGTCGGCGAGTGGATCTGCGGAGCGGGGTGATCGACGACGTGCGTCGTGCGGTTGTGTCTGGAGACGGCGAGAGCTTTCATCGTTGGCAATGATCCGAATTGGGCCGGCTGGCTGGAGCTACAAGGACTGGGCCGGAAGGGTGTATCCGGCGCCGAAGCCGCGCGGGTTCGATCCGCTGCGGTACCTGTCGGAGTATTTCGACACCGTGGAGATCAACTCCACATTCTATCGCCCTGCCGCCCGTAGTGCCGCCGAGGCGTGGATGGATCGCGTGTCCGACCGGCCGCGTTTCCTGTTCACCGCGAAGCTCTGGCGCCGCTTCACCCACGAGCGCGAGGATGCGTTCGGGATCGCGGACGTAGAAGCGGTGCACGAAGCGATGCGGCCTCTCACCGATGCCGGACGACTGGGCGCGCTATTGCTCCAGTTCCCGTGGTCGTTCAAGCGAACGGACGAGAGCAGGCAGTGGCTCGACGATGTGACGCGAGCCTTCCGCTCGTATCCGCTCGTGCTCGAGGTGCGCCATGAATCGTGGAACGTGCCGGCGTTCTATTCCGAGCTGGCGGAGCGTGGGATCGGCTTCGTGAACATCGACCAGCCCCATTTCAGGCACAGCATCAAGCCCAGCGCCACCGCTACATCGCCGGTGGGATATGTGCGGCTTCACGGGCGGAATTACGACGACTGGTTTCGGGAGGGCGCCGGTGTCGAGGCGCGCTACGACTATCTCTATTCCGCCGAGGAGCTGGACCCGTGGGCAGAGCGTGCCCGGGAGATCGGTGCGCTGGCGCGCGAGACGTTCATCATCACGAACAACCACTTCCAGGGACAGGCGGTCGCCAACGCCGTGATGCTCAGGTCGAAGGTCGAGGGTCGCCAAGTAGCGGCCCCGCCGCCGATCGTGGCGGCGAATCCGGAGCTGCTGGCGGGATTTGCATGCATTCCCACCGATCGTGCGTAGGCTGGTCGATGCCGGTGGCGGCTTCGACGCCCTGAATGTAACGTCAGGGGCCAGACCGAGATGAGGCTCGCTTTCCTTTCCAGGTACTTCATGCGACTGCACCCGTCCGTTGCCGCCGCGTTGTCCCGGCGCGACGCGCGAGTTCGCCATCGACGGAAGAGGGCGATTCGTCGGGAAGCGGGAACCCAGTTCTCGCGGGATCGATCGCCCGCGCAATGACGGCTCCACCAAGGGACGACGCGGCGTTTTGACGGAGTCTGGCGCTCCCACCGATATCGTGACACTGCCGGCGGCCCCCATGCCGCCGGCTTCGGTTGCGCGCCGATACGACCGTTCAATCGTCGAGGGACGGCTCGGCCCCGCGGTGTGGAAGATGGCCTGGCCCACCATGCTGACGAACATCATCGGCGGGCTCCAGGGGATCATCGACCACGTCATGGTCGGCCAGTTCGTGGGGTTTACCGGGAATGCAGCGATCGGCGTCGCGTGGCAGATCTTCATCGTCGTCATCGTCTTCATTACGTCGCTGTTCACCGGAATGAGCGTTCTCGTCGCGCGCTTCGCCGGTGCGGGGGATGAGGACAAGGT
>JBGTMW010000417.1:0-11223 GCA_041743365.1 Gemmatimonadaceae bacterium | reverse complement strand
CCCGAGGCCTGTGGCAACTGCCACATCATGACCGACCATCTCGAGGCCTGGGTCAAGTCGAGTCACCGGGCGGTCGCGACCTGCAACGACTGCCATACACCGCACAACCTGGTCGGCAAGTACGTGACCAAGGCCAGCAATGGATTCTGGCATTCCTTCTACTTCACGACGGGACGGTTCCCCGATCCGCTCCGCATAACCGAAGGCAATCGCGAAGTGACCGAAGGTGCGTGCCGCTACTGCCATGGCGCGATCGTCGATGCGATCGATCCTCCCGCACGTCACGGCTGGTCGGCGGGCCAACCGGATGGATCTCCCCGCTCGCCATCCGTGACATCGGCACCCGGCATCGATTCGGATGAGCTATCCTGCATTCGCTGTCACCGCTACGTGGGTCATCTCGTCCGGTGACTCCTGACTCCGATGGAGCCGTCACATGACCACTCCCCCCACTGATCCGGGCCCACACACTGCGAAGACCCGCCCCTCGCTCGGCCGCCTTCTTCCGGTCATCGTGGTGCTCGCCGCCGTGGCTGCGGTCGCCGTCGCGGCGCTCCTGACGAGCATCGCCCGCCGTCAGGAAGAGGCGCGGAATCCGTTCTATCGCGTGGTCGAGATCACCGACACCACGACAGATCCCGCGGTGTGGGGACAGAACTTCCCGCAGCAGTACGACGACTACCTGAAGACGGTCGACCAGGAGCGTACTCGCTACGGCGGAAGTGAGGCGCTCCCGCGGATGCAGGACTCCCTCGATCCGCGCACGCGCGTCGCGCAGTCGCGCCTCGAGGAGGATCCCCGACTCATCGACTTCTGGAAGGGTTACGCGTTCTCCGAGGATTTCCGGGAGGAACGCGGGCACGCGTACATGCTCGAGGACCAGCTGTTCACCCGCCGCCAGATCGTGGCTCCGCAACCCGGCACCTGCCTGCACTGCCACGCATCGGTATACGTGCCGTACCTCCGCGCGGGAAACGGCGATCTCATGGCGGGGTTCGACATCGTGAATCGGATGCCGTACGCCCAGGCGCGGACGCTGGTGGAGCATCCCGTGTCATGCATCGACTGCCACGATCCCGGAACCATGCGGCTCCGGGTCACACGCCCCGGCTTCATGGAAGGGATGGCCGCGCTGAAGAAGAGCCAGGGGATCGATGCCTACGACGTCAATCGCGACGCATCGCGGCAGGAGATGCGCACCTTCGTCTGCGGCCAGTGTCACGTCGAATACTACTTTCGAGGGCCCGAGAAGCGCCTCGTCTATCCCTGGGCAAAGGGCATCGTCATTGACAGCATCATGGCGTACTACGACTCGACCGGTCATCGGGACTGGGTGCACGGCATCAGCGGCGCACCGGTACTCAAGGCGCAGCATCCGGAGTTCGAGATGTTCAGTCAGGGCATCCATGCACGATCGGGAGTGGCCTGCGCCGACTGTCACATGCCCTTCCGCCGCGTCGGGGCGATGAAGGTGAGCGACCATCATGTGCAGAGCCCCCTGTTCAACATCGATCGGTCGTGCCAGACCTGCCATCGCTGGTCCGAGGATGACCTCCGCCAGCGTGTGCACACCATCCAGGATCGCACCTACGAGCTTCGCAACATGGCCATCGATGCGGTCCTGGCCCTAGCGCGTGACATCGAGCTGGCGGTTCGGCGGGACAGCGGAAGCGCGCGCGTGGCGGAAGCCCGCCAGTATCAGCGGCGCGCCCAGTTCTACGCGGATTTCGTCGAGGCCGAGAACTCGATGGGCTTCCACGCGGATCAGGAAGCCGCGCGCATCCTTGCGCACTCGATCGACTTCGCTCGCAAGGGGCAGAGCGTGCTGAGCGGAGGCACCGTCGGCGGCGGGCACCACCCCGCGCCCCCCCCGACCCTGGTGTCACCGGGCTCGTCGCCGCCGAGGTAGGTCCCGCCGAGAGTCTGTCCAACTGTTGTTGGGGGAGCACACATCGCCCTTCACCGGGTAACCTGATTCGGCCGGCAATACTGAAACCCGGCGCCGTCCGGGGCATCGCCATCGAGGCAACGCACTCGCCATTGCAGGCCCGCGCTCCCGATCCCACATTCTCGCCGTGTCACCCCACGGCGTCGACTCCGACTTTTCCTTCGAGCCGCTGACTGTCGAGCAATGGGCGGCTTTCACGGCGCTGTTCGGGGCGAACGGTGCCTGCGGCGGATGCTGGTGCATGGCCTGGCGAGTAAAGGCCAGCCAGTGGAGCACCATGAAGGGGGAACGGAACAGGCAGGCGATGCGCGATCGCGTGCTGCAGGATCCTCCGCCCGGCATTCTCGTTTTCGTTGCAGGCAACGCGGTCGGATGGTGTGCGGTGGCGCCGAGGGAGGAGTATCCCCGCCTGGCGACATCGCGCGTCCTCCGGCCGCTGGATGATGTGCCGGTCTGGTCGATCAGTTGTCTGTTCATCCAGAAGGATTTCAGGCGACGCAGCGTATCCGTGCGGCTTCTCGAGGCGGCGGTCCGATTCGCGCGAAGCCACGGCACACAGGTCGTCGAGGGTTATCCGATCATCCCGAAAACCGATCACGCTCCAGACGTTTTCTCATGGACCGGAACCATGACGGCGTTCCTCCGGGCAGGATTCGTGGAGGCTCATCGATGGTCGCCACTCAGGCCGATAATGCGGATCGACACTCGCGAGTGATACCGGGCGCGGCTCGTTGCTAGTGGGCTGGCAGCGACATTGTGATAGCGGTTTCGGATCGTCCGGGTTCGGATCCTCCGATGCCAGACGCGAACACCAGGATCAACACCAGGATCAACAACGATGGAAGAACGATTCAGCGGATGAACCGGATCAGGCGGATGAAACCCGCCCGACGGGAAAACGACAGAGCGCGATGCCCGACTGGAACGATGATGGTGGACTCAGGTCGGACCAGATCCGCATGATCCGTTGAAATCCGTTCAATCGTTCTTCCATCGTTGTTGCGGTTGCCGTTGCCAGTGGCTTCGTCGCCGACTGCTATCCGGATCTCGCAATCAGGTCGCTAGTGGTAACCGGAGGACGCGATCAACCGGTGTTCCGCAGACCCTGCGCGATGCCGCCGAGCGTCGTCGCCAGGGCATCGTCCAGCCTTTCCCGTTCCTCCTCGGTCGCGGCATCACCACGTCGCTTGCTTCGCAGCAGCGCGATCTGGAGCAGTGACAGCGCATCGACGTACGGATTGCGCAGCGCGATCGCCGCCTGGAGCACCGTGGCTTCGTCGAGCAGGTGGTCCGCCTGGCGGATCGACAGCACGGCATGAACCGCGCGCTCGAATTCCTCCTCCAGCCGCGCCAGCAGGTTCAGGTCGCCGCCGAGCTGCCCCACGTATGCGCGCGCTATGACGAGATCCGTCTTCGCGCAAACCATCTCGATCTTCGCGAGCAGATCGTCGAAGAAGGGCCACGCGCGCACCATCCGGCGCAGCACGTCGAGCCCATCCGCGTCGTCGGCCATCGCGGCGAGCGCCGACCCGACTCCCAGCCATCCGGTCAGCATCAGCCGAATCTGGGTCCAGCCGAATCCCCACGGGATCGCGCGAATGCCGTCGATCCCCGCCTTCGCACCCGGCCGGTACGATGGACGCGAGCCGAAGCGCGCGTTCGCAAGCTCCTCAACCGGCGTCGCCACGCGAAAGAGCTCGAACAGCGCTTCATTGTCGTGGACGAGATCGCGATAGACCGCAAGCGAGCGCGCCGAGAGATCGTCCATCACGCCCCGGAACCGGGCGACCTCGCTCTCGGTCACCGACTCCCGCCAAGCGGTGAACTCCTGGAGCAGGGTCCCCGACAGCGTGACCTCGAGCGTGCGTTCCGCGATCGGCAGCAGCCCGAACTGCTGCGAGATGATCTCTCCCTGCTCCGTGATCTTGATCCGACCCTTCACCGCATTCGGGGGAAGCGCGGCGAGAGCGCGATACACGGGAGACCCACCACCTCGCCCGACGCTTCCGCCACGCCCATGAAAGAGGAGCAGCTCGATCCCCGCTTCGTCGAACTGGCGCGACAGTGACTCCTGCGCCTGATACAGCCCCCACGACGAAGCGAGAATGCCCGCATCCTTTCCCGAGTCGGAGTAGCCGATCATCACTTCCTGGCGGCCACCACGTGCGGCGAGCTGTCTCCTGTATACAGGATCGGCAAGCAGCGCCTGCATCACCACTGTCGATTTCACGAGGTCATCCAGTGTCTCGAAGAGCGGCACGACGTCCAGCCGCGACACCGGCGGATCAGCCGCGAGATCCACCAGACCTGCCTCCCGTGCCAGCAGCAGCACGCGGAGCAGATCTTCCGCACAGGTCGTCATCGAGACGATGTAGGTGGACACTGCGGCGCTGCCCGACTCCGCCTGAATTGTGGCTATCGCGTGGAAGGTTTCGAGCACCTGGCGCGGCGCATCCGCCAGCGGAACGTGCGCACCGACCAGCGGACGGCGCGTCAGAAGCTCACGCCGCAGCCCCGCAGCGTCCAGCTCCGGAAGGGCCACAAGTGCTGAGATGTCGGCGAGTGCCGAAGTGAGGACATCGGCGTGCTCTCGCACGTCCAGCAGGAATCCATGAAACCCGTGCGCGCGGACGCCGATGAGAAGCGGGTCGAACGCGGTGCGACATGCCTCGACTGCACCGGCGGAGAGCAGGCAGTCGCGCACGAGAAGCAGGTCGTGCTCGAACTCCGAGACACTCGCGTAGGCGGATGGATCGTGCCCGGGACGTCCCGCATCGCGAGAAGCCACCAGCCGCCGGTTGGCATCGATTCGCCCGGCCATGAAGCTCAGCTTGAGCCGAAGCGGCTCGTCCGCGTTCCGTGCCCGATTCGCCTCCCACACATCGGGCTGCAGCTCCCTGTCCCCGACCAGCGACTCCAGCAGCGCATCCGACGGCTCCGCGAAGTCCGCCGAGAGTGAGATGCGCTCGGCGAGCTCCTTCAGCGACTCCCGGTAGCGCCCCAGGATGACGTAGCTCGCCCTGCGCGCAGCGGCGATCGTCGCCTCGGGCGTCACAAAGGGGTTCCCATCGCGGTCGCCGCCTACCCAGCTGCCGATGCGCAGCGATGTCGACAGGCGCAGCGCCTCCGAGGATGCCGAGAACTCCGCCTCGAACGCACGCACCAGGGCGTCCTGGGCGCGCGCTGCGGCATCGAGGAGACGGGTCTCGAGATACCAGAGGCTCGTACTCACCTCATCCTTCACGGACGGGCGATCCTGCCGGACTTCGGCGGTGAGCCAGAGAAGCTCCACCTCGCCCTCGAGAGCGTTGTCGATCACGCCGCGATCGGCGACGGGGATCGATTCCCGCTGCAGCAGGAGATCGGCGACGCGGGCCTGGAGTGCGAGCAGCGTGCGCCGCGTCGATTCGGTGGGATGAGCAGTGAGCACCGGACGCACATCGAGCCGCGCGATGGCCGCGGCAACTTCGTCCGCCGATCGGCCGGCCTTTCGGAGCTGCTGCATCGTCCAGCGCGCCGACGCAGGCTGCGGTTCGGAGCTCCCCTGGAGGAGATACACACCGCGCCGACGCACGCGGTGCACCTGCTCCGCGGTATTGATCAGGAGAAAGAACAGCGTGAACGCACGGGCCGTCACTGCGCTCAGCCCGAGGGGAAGTGCGGCCACCTGCTCGAGGAGTGCGTCGAAGCCGGCGGCGTCGGCATTGCCTCGCCGACGATCCCGACAAGCCTGCCGCAGCCCCTCCACGGCGTGCAGTGCATCCGCTCCCTCCAGCCGATGAATCACCCGGCCGAGTGTCTCGGCCAGCCATCGGACATCCTCGTGAAGGGGAATGTCCTCCGGCCTGGTCACCGGCTCGGATGGGATTGACGGCGGGCGTTGGGTCATGAAAACCTTGCTCCAGGACGCGAGATTCGGCGTTCTCGGCTGATCGTTGAAGGATATCGACTGCGCCCCGGGACTGTCGCATGCGCGCGTGCGGCTTTGGGTCGCTCGCCGGGGAATTCTTCCGGCGCTCGGTTCCGCGTTCGGCAGGAGTCGGCGGTGCCCGGAGGGATCGGTTTCGGTGGCTGGTGGTGTCATACAGGAATGCCGGGCTCCTATCCGGTCTGACGACTCGGTCTTCGGCGTACACTCTTTGCTCCAGGGGGCGTCCCATGATCGGTGCACTCGCGGTCGCGATGTTGATCACGCACACTGCAACATCGGAGCGCATACCGTCCGACACCATCTGGCTCCAGGTCGGGTCGCAGCAGGTCGACGGCGGAGTCTATCTCCCGCACGCTGCACGCGTGCGTGTGTGGGTGGGCCCTGGTCAGGGGCGGATGCGCGCCGAGTGGACCAACGTGCTCACGCTCGGCGACTCGGCGGGGCGGAAGGTTCATCGCTGGGTGACCGCCGGCCACCAGGTGACGCCGGCAGGTGACACGGTGCGCTGGGAGCTGCGCCAGACCTACGATGCACGGACACTCGCGCCGCTGGGGATCACGCGAACGTCATCCACCGGCGCGATGTCGTCGCTGCGCATCGACGGGCGACAGGTTCGCGGAACGCGCCGCGCGAACGCCAACGCGCCCACCGAGCCGGTGGACTACACGATCGACCAGCCCGGTTTCGTGGCCTCGGCATCGGATCTGGTTCCCGCGGCGGTGCGGCTCGACTCCGGTGCCGTGATGGTCGCACCGGTGTGGCAGCCGGGATCGACCACGAGCGAGCTCCGTGTGTTCACCGTTCTCGGCAGGGTCGACGTCGATGTCGAGGGCACGATGGTGAACTCCTGGAAGGTGGAGGAGCGGCGGCGGTCGGACCGGACCCTGCTCGCAACGTGGTATCTCCTCGACCGCTCGCCGTACATGGTCTACGGTGAGGTGCCGCTCCCCGACGGCTCGGTGCAGCGAATGACGGAAGTCGAGATTCCCATGCCCCCGGGCATTTAGTTTCGTCAGCGTTCTATGGATCGCCCCCGAGCCAGTCCAGTGATTCGTCGGCGATCTCGCCCGGAACCGTGTGCCCGCCTGCGAACGGCCGGTAGGTGACCTGATATCCTCGCTCGCGGAGCGCGGGAACGATCCGGTCGCGGCTGCTGGCAATCGAGAGAACCCGGTCGTCGAGACCGTGCGAATCGAACACGCGGGGCTTGCCGATCATCTGCCCGGGGAATCTCAGGAATCCGGGCGAGTACGCGACGATCCGCGAGAACAGGTCGCCGCGTGCGAGGCCGACGGTCAGGGCGTACGACGCGCCATCCGAGAAGCCACCGATGGCCACGTGGTCACGATCGACGTTGCATCGCGTGAAAGTCGCCTCGAGGGCACGGTCCAGGAATTCTATATCCGGGCCGACCCGACCCAGAATGAGGTCCCAGGTCCTGCCTCGTGAATCGGGCATGAGGAGGATCAGCCCTCGCTTCTCCGCTCGCGCTGGAAAGGACTCCCAGTTCGCTCCCGATCCACCCGCCCCGTGGAGCAGGACCAGGAGCGACGACGACGCGCCAGCGTAGCTCGAGGGGACGTAGATCAAGCCGTCGCGATCCCCATCCAGCGAGAGTCGGCTCAGTCCGGCCTGCGGCGGCGGAAGGCTGGGCGCCTGCGGTCGAGCCGCCAGCCTTGTCCACACCGGCTCCTCGGCCCGCGTGGCGCAGCCGGGTAGTGACCCCACGAGCGCACCCGCAAGCGACGCGCCGGTGACCCTCAGCATCTCGCGGCGGCCGTAGAGCCGGGTTTCGCCTGGATGTTCAGTCATTGCAGATTGGAATCTCCGTCACTTGGACATCACCGGCGGGGCTGAGAGTTGCGAATCGCCATCGGCGACTGTCCGGTGAGGCGTCATCGATCTGCCCTCCCCCAGGCTCACAGCCACACCGCGATCTCGTCGAGCGGCTTTCGCTCCAGGTCCGGCACCCGGGCGTCCGGAGCCGGATATCCCACGGGCATCACGAGCGTGGCGCGCTCGTTGGCGGGTCGCCCCAGCAGTTCCCGCAGGAAAGTCATGGGATTCGGGGTGTGCGTGAGTGTCACGAGTCCCATGTTGTGCACTGCGGCAATGAAGAACCCGGCCGCGATGCCGCACGATTCCTCCGTGTAGTAATACGTCCGCTTCTGGCGCGCGGCGTCGAGTCCGTACGCCTGGCGAAAGAGCACCACCACCCACGGAGCGTCGGTCAGGTGAGGCTTGTGCTCGTCCGTGCCAAGTGGAAGCAACGCGTCGAGCCACTCGGAGGGCGCCTTCCCGTGATAGAAGTCGTGCTCCTCACGCTCGGCGGCTTCGCGGATCTGCTGCTTGAGGCCGGGCTCCGAGATGGCGACGAACGTCCACGGCTGCTGGTGTGCACCGCTTGGTGCGGTACCAGCGGTGCGAATGGCGTACTCGATCAGCTCGCGCGCAACAGGCTCAGTCGAGAAGTGCCGCGTCGTTCGACGCAGGCTCATCTCCTCGTGAAACGACCGAGCGCGGTCGCGCGACTCGATCAGGCTTCGCCGCGTGAAGCGGAGGGGAACGAACGGGCGCGGCTTCCTGCCGGATCGGCTTTCGTCAGTGAGGTCCATGTCGCGGGAATGTCATCCCGCGAGGCCGCCTTCCGCCACCACCGGGCGCGCTTTTCATGCAGCGAATCCGCGATATCCGCATTCTGCGATGAACCGCTCGACGTCGGCCGGCTTCACGCTTGCGGCGTCGAAGTCGACAGTCACGGTATGGGCTGACGGGTTCACCTCGACACGGTCGATCCCGACTCGGCGCACCAGCTGACGCTCGAGGCCGACGACCGAATTCTCGAACATGTCCGCATCGATGGCGGTGATGAGGCGGTTCATCGCGGCTCCTCGGTAGGGGAAAGTCCAACCTAGGCCAGCCGCGACCGCCGGTATGCCAGCATCTCCCCGGTTTTCTGTAGGGGAACTGCCGATGATGGGAGCGCATGCATGGGACGCCCAAGGTTGGTCGTGCCAAGCTTCCCGGGCGCGTCCGCACGGTAGACGTCGGACGCGCCTTTGCAGCGCCCTATTGGCGCTCTCTCGGACGCGGAGCGATCGTGGCGACGAGAATGAACCGCTCGTCGGTGGCACGCATTCCGTGCGGCTCCCGCGGCTCGTAGGTGACGATCGAGCCCGGGCCAATGGTCTGCTCTCCCTCGGCGCAGTTCACGATTCCCGTTCCTTCGACCACCGTGAGTACAACGGTGGATGCGTTGGTGTGCGAGGCAACCTGCTGACCCGGCTCGATTCGGAAAACGACCATGCGGAGGTCGGTGCTGTCATGCAGCGTCGCCGTACCGGGCCGATCGGGGCGCGCCGCCACGGCAGCCGTGGCAGCCCGCTTCACGTCGTGGATCTTCATGCGGCGCTCACTCCGTGACCGTCAGGTGACCGATCATTCCCAGGAGCCAGTGCGGGTCGCAATGGAAGTAGTACTGGCCCGGAGCCATGTTCACCTTGATGTCGTAGGACTGGCCCGGCAGCTGAAGAAGTGGGGTCGCGGCCGGCAGACCCGCCTTTCCGGGATTCGAGTCGGGGAGGAAGTTCGCGTTGTGCACACCGGAGATGAGGATGAACCGGAGAACATCACCCCGTTTGGCTTCGACCTGGGGGGGCTCGAACACGTTGCTCCCGTCAGTCTGCGTCTCCATTTCGATCGCGATGATCCTGCCTCCGGGATCCGGGGTCGCGACGCCGGGCGTCGCCGTACTCACCTGCGGCGTCGCCCCGGCGTCGCCGCCTTCCTTCGGCCCTTCCCCACAGGCCGCAACGACCAGCGCCGCAATCAGCAGACTCGAATATCGGAACATTGTCATGTCTCCCATGTCGCGTTGAATTGTCGGATCAGAAGTCCTTCCGCTGGAAGGCGCGCATGCCCAGCACTGCCGGCACCGCGGCCCAGAGCACGAGCGCAGCGGCGGCGACAGCCAGCCCTGCCGCACCCCCGAAGAAGCGCTCGAAGATGGCCCCCGTGTATCCCATGAGCGCCGAGATGTCGAAGCGAAGCAGAAGCACCACGCGTCCGAGGTCGATCGGGTTGGCGAACATCAGTGCCAGTAGCGAGCGCTCGAGCGGGTAGTCGCCGAACATCGTGGCCAGCAGCAGCACCACGCCATCGTAGAGCACCGCGGCCCCGAGCCACACCGTGATGGCCACGCCGAGCCCGCGCACCTTGTCCTGGACGCCCACGGCGATCCAGAGCGCGATGGCCGTGAATACCGCGGTAAGCGCGGTGCCGATCGCGAGCATCGTCACGATCGTTCCCCGGAGCTCCGCGGTCCAGGCGCCGTGAATCGTCATGGGGATGCACACGCCCACGACGAACCCCGCGAACAGCGGCAGCAGCAACCCCAGGTAGAGCCCGCCGAAGATCCTGCGGCGGCTGATCGGCTGCGCGAGGAGCAGCTCGGTGAACTCCCGCGCATCGTACACGTACATGGTGCCGAACACCATCGTGATGAGCGGGATCGTCAGGAGGATGATGTTGGCGAGCCCGAGCAGCGCGCCGGGCTGCGCGCCGCTGAAACGGAGCAGCGCATCCGTCGCGATCAGGAAGAAGAGTGTGTACCCGATCAGCCAGCGGCTGCGGGCGACGTTGCGGATCTCGTAGCGCGCGAGGCGCAGTGTCGCGGCGATGCCGGCGGGATTTGTCATGCGGCCTCCAGGCGCAGCATCATTTCCGCGACGGCCCGCTCGAGGCTCAGCTGTCGCGTGCAGAGCTTGAGGTCGTGCACAGAGCCCGAGAACTGAACACGCCCATCCAGCAGCATGACCACGTCATCGGCGAGCTCATCGAGCTCGCTCATGATGTGGGATGCCAGCACGAAGGTTTTTCCCGCGCCGCGCGCACCGAGGATCTTGTCCTTCAGGATGCCGCTCGATACCGGGTCGAGCCCGGAGGTCGGCTCATCGAGGATGAGCAGCTCGGGATCGAAGAGGAAAGCCATGACCGCGTTCACCTTCTGGCGCGTCCCGCCGGACAGCGTCCGCAGGGGCTTCGCCATCTCCGGCTCAAGCCGGAACTGGTCGATCAGGTCTCGATCGAGAGTGCTCCCGCCCCGGCGAAGGTCGATCAGCATTGCGACGAGGTCAGCGCCCGTGAGGTTCTCGGGGAAGCGGGCGATCTGCGGCATGTAGCCGATGCGCGCGCGATACGCCGGGTCATCGCCAATGGCTTCGCCATCGAAGAGGACTCGACCCGAATCGGCGCGGGTGAGGCCGAGCACTGTCTTGATGAGCGTCGTCTTCCCGGCGCCGTTGGGACCGACGACCGCCGTGACGCGCCCGGCCTGGATGTCGAG
>JBGTMW010000416.1:0-1797 GCA_041743365.1 Gemmatimonadaceae bacterium | reverse complement strand
GCGGATTTCCCCCGTCATGGACCGGCCGTGGGTGGCCGTGCGCTGAGCGCGGCATCCCCGGCGAGCGCAGTGGACGATGCATGTCCGATCGAAATGCGCTGTGACGCAGGCCACTTGACGGCGCACTCGGCTGTTACCAATGCCGTGGGCGATCGGTCTCTCTGGTGACGTCCAGGGTAGCGCGCGGTCGCGTCATCCCGGATTTGGCAGCGCACCTGTGTCATCGGCGGCGCGGATCCCCACCCGCCACGCAGCCGCACCACATTCCGCCACGCACGGACGCATTCAAATGGGACTCTTCGGTCGAAAGAAGACGACGGTCGGGCTCGACATCGGTTCCGGCCTCATAAAGGTGGTCGTCATCGATCACAGCAAGTCCGAGCCGGAGCTCACGAGGGTCGTGATCACTCCCCTTCTCGCGGACGCGATCGTCGAGGGCGAGATCATGGATCCGGGCATCGTCTCGGACGCGATCACGTCAGCGCTGGCCGAAGCGGGTGTAAAGTCCAAGTCGATCGTCACGGCCGTCGGTGGACGCGACGTCATCATCAAGAAGATCCAGATCGAGCGCGTGAAGGAGCAGCAGGCGCGCGAGCTGATGCGCTGGGAGGCGGAGCAGCACGTCCCCTTCGACATGGAGTCGGTGGAGCTGGACTTCCAGATCCTCGATCCCGCCGATGAGGGCCTCGAAATGAACGTGCTTCTCGTCGCCGCCAAGCGCGACCTCGTCGAGACGAAGCTCCGACTCCTCACCGACGCCGGGCTTCACCCCGCGATCGTGGACGTCGATGCCTTCGCGCTCCACAACGCGTTCGAGCTCAACTACCCGGACGCGATGTCCGGTGTCGTAGGCCTGGTGAACATCGGCCACGAAGTCACCAACATCAACATCCTCGACGACGGCGTACCGCTGCTCACTCGCGACATCACCGTCGGCACCCGTCGCTTCCGCGAGGATCTCCAGCGCGAGCAGGGCGTCGGCAACGATGAAGCCGACGCGATGCTCCAGGGCTTCGATCGCTCGCCCCAGCTCGACGCGGTGATCGAGAGCAGGGGCGAGGAGATCGCGGTCGGCATAGAGCGCGCGGCCGCATTCCTCGCGTCGTCCTCGCGCACCGGTGCTCGAATGAAGGCGGTCTACACCTGCGGCGGAGGCGCCCGGATCCCCGGCCTCACCGAGGCACTCGCCGCTCGCCTACAGCTTTCGGTCGAACTGGCTAACCCTCTGGCGAACTTGAGGGTGCGTGACGGCGCCTTCGATCTGCTCGTCACAGACGAAGTCGCTCCGCTCCTGATGCTTCCCATCGGCCTGGCGCTTCGCCAGGTAGCGTGATACTCCCCCGCAGGCCGTTCAATGATTGAAATCAATCTACTCCCCGGAAGCGGCAAGAAGTCACGAGGCCGCAGTGCGGGAGCCGGAATATCGGAATCTCTCGCACGGGTCTTCTCGACCGTAAAGGATCCGTACCTGCTCAGCGCGGTGGCGAGCGTCGCCGTGGCCTTCGGCCTCGTCGCACTACTGTGGGTCACGCAGTCGGCGCGCGAGAGCTCGCTCGTGGAAAAGGAGCAGAAGGCGGTGCAGGACTCCACCCGGTACGCGACCGTCGTAGCCGAGAAGCGGAAGGCGGAAGCGCAGCGCGACTCCGTGCTTCGCCAGGTCAATATCATCAAGGCGATCGACGACGACCGTTTCGTCTGGTCGCACATCATGGACGAGGTGAGTCGGGTGGTCCCGGCCTATACGTGGCTGACCGCGATTGCCCAGACATCGCCCGTGATCTCTCCGGCCGCGGCGCC
>JBGTMW010000415.1:0-3536 GCA_041743365.1 Gemmatimonadaceae bacterium | reverse complement strand
GAGGAAACGGAGGTAGACGCCCATCAGCATCGCGATCGGAATCGTGAGCGCGATCGTGACCGTGCCCCAGGGGCTGGCGCGCAGCGCGTTCACGACGACGAGTCCAAGCACCGCTATGAGCACGACCATGATGCCGAGCACGGCCACGAGGGCGGTGTAGCCGGCGACCGGCCCGATCTCATCCTTCGCCATCTGCCCGAGAGACTTGCCGTTCCGCCGCACCGACGACGCGAGTATCACGAAGTCCTGCACTGCCCCGCCGACGACCACGCCGACGATCAGCCAGAGCGTCCCGGGGAGATAGCCGAATTGCGCGGCGAGCGTCGGGCCGACGAGCGGTCCCGGTCCCGCGATCGCGGCGAAGTGGTGGCCGAAGACGATCCACTTGTTGGTGGGCACGTAGTCGCGCCCATCGTCGAGCCGTACGGCCGGCGTCGCGCGCCGCTTGTCGAGCTCGAAGATCTTCGCCGCGATGAACTTGCTGTAGAAACGGTAACCGACGGCGTAGGTACACAGGGCGGCGGTGAGGAGCCAGGCGGCGTTGATCTGCTCGCCGCGCGACAGCGCGATGACCGCAAAGGCGGCGGCGCCGACGAGGGCGACAAGGATCCAGACGACGATCTGCATTGGTTTCCGCATGCGTGTCAGTGGGCCGGGGAGGCGCGAAGGCGGGCGGGGAGAAGCGGGCGTGGAGAAGCGGGCGTGGAGAGCGGACCGTCGTACGATCGATCAGCGGACGATGCTGCCGAATCCCCGGGCCATCGCGGCCGCGGCGAAGACCATGAGGACGACGAGCGCGGCCTCGATGTGGCTGATGGTCGCGATGCGGCGGGCGGAGCCGGCGTTGACTACCGCATCCGCGGTCTGGCCCCGGGCGAGTGCGGCGCGCCACCGAATCAGCGTCACCATCGGCCAGATCTCGAGCGCGAGGACAACGACGAGGAAGCCCATCTTCGCGAAAAAGGCGTGATTCGTCATGTAGTAGATCGCGCTCTTCTCGGTCTCGGCGAAGAGCCGCCAAAGGCCGGTGACGAGCCAGAGCCCGAAGGAGATGCCCCACATCGCGTCGGCGCGGAAAGCGCGCCGGAGCGCTCCGGGGGCGAGGGCATCCCGGAGCGCAGTTCCCCGGGCGAGTACCGCGCCGAGCCCGAGACCCAGCGCAATGAGATGGATGGCTGCGAGAGCGAGCCGGAGCATGGCCGCAATGCTACCGCTCGACCCGGCGCGCGTCCAGACACGCGATCCTCTTTTCCGCGGGTCGGGAGATCGAGCATGACACTGCAGCTCAACAGTCGTGATAGCAGGCTCGAAACGCGCGGGCTGTGAGCTGACAGCCCGCGCGATGAACTCTCAGCGGGCCGCGCCGGCAGCCGAGCCCGTTATAAGCGGGTCGGGTCGACGGTAGCGCCCCAGCCCACCCGCCCCCAGATTCGCGCGACTCGATCACCGACCCGGTACGGGAGACACGATGCACAAGCACGAACAGCGATTGACCGCCCTTGGCGCAGCGCGATGGAGGATTGCCGGCACGCTCACCGCCGCGATGATGCTCATCTACTTCGGCTTCATCGCCCTCATAGCCTATAACAAGGAGCTCCTGGCGCGCCCCGTAGCGCGCGGACTCACGCTCGGCATCCTGCTCGGCGCCCTCGTGATCGTGGCGTCCTGGATCCTCACCTGGATCTACGTGCGCTGGGCCAACGCCCACTACGACAGCGAAGTCGGAGCGATGACCGAGTGATGGCCGTGATCGCACCCCTCGTCGGCGCCGCGCAGACGCCCGCCGTGTCGACGCGAATCGGCGAGCCGAACGTCGTCGCGATGGCGTTTTTCTTCATCTTCATCGCCATAACCCTCGGCATCACGTACTGGGCGGCGAAGCGGACCAGGACCACCGAGGACTTCTACGCGGCAGGACGCACGGTCACCGCCGGACAGAACGGCTTCGCGTTGGCCGGCGACTACATGAGCGCCGCTTCCTTCCTCGGAATCGCGGGCCTCGTCTCCACGTCGGGATTCGACGGGCTTATCTACTCGACGGGATGGCTCGTCGGCTGGCCCGTGGTGCTCTTCCTGATCGCCGAGCCGCTGCGAAATCTCGGCCGCTATACCTTCGCCGATGTCGTCGCGCTCCGGCTGCGACAGAAGCCCGTGCGCATCGCCGCGGCCCTCGGGACGCTCTCGACCGTGTCGCTGTACCTGATCGCCCAGATGGTCGGCGCCGGTGGGCTCATCAGGCTGATGTTCGGCCTGTCGTACGAGACGGCGGTGATCATCGTCGGTCTCGCGATGCTGACCTACGTCCTCTTCGGCGGGATGATCGCGACGACGTGGGTGCAGATCGTCAAGGCGGTGATGCTCATGGCTGGCGCGAGCATTCTGGCCATTCTCGTCCTCGCGCGCTTCGGCTTCAACCCGCTCAATCTCTTCGCCGCCGCGGCCGAGCGTTATGGCGATGCAGTGCTGGCACCGGGGGGGCTGGTGTCGAATCCGCTGGACGCGATCTCCCTGGGAATGGCGCTCATGTTCGGCACCGCCGGGCTGCCGCACATCCTGATGCGATTCTACACCGTGGGCGATGCGCGCGCCGCACGCACGTCGGTGTTCTATGCGACCGGCCTGATCGGCCTCTTCTATCTCATGACGTTCGTGCTCGGATTCGGCGCAATGGTACTCGTCGGCCCGGACGTCATAACCGCCGTGGATCGCGGCGGGAACATGGCCGCCCCACTCCTCGCGGAGCTTCTTGGCGGCACCGCGTTCCTCGGCTTCATCGCCGCGGTCGCGTTCGCAACGATCCTGGCCGTGGTCGCGGGCCTGACGCTCTCGGGCGCGGCGGCGCTGTCGCACGATCTCTGGGTCAACGTCATCAGGCGAGGGGAGGTCTCGCCGAGGGAGCAGCTACGTGTCGCCCGCGGCGCGACGATCGCGCTCGGCCTCCTCGCCATCGCCCTGGGAATCACTTTCAAGGGGCAGAACGTGGCGTTCATGGTATCGCTCGCGTTCGCGATCGCGGCGAGTGGTAACTTCCCCGCGCTCGTGCTCTCGATCTTCTGGCGCCGGTGCACGACCGCGGGCGCGGTGGCGAGCATGGTAGTGGGTACGGGGGCGACGCTCGTGCTGATCTATCTCTCGCCCACCATCCAGGTGGATATTCTCGGTAACCCGGGCGCGTGGTTTCCGCTCAAGAACCCTGCACTGGTGACGATTCCGCTCTCCTTCCTGACCGGGATCGTGGTGTCATTGTTGACTGCCGAGGCATCGGCGCGCGAGGGGTTCGCGGCGATCGAGCGACGGATGCATCTCGGGGCGGGGCGAGTCGTCGCGGGAGGGGGGGATTGAGATCGTGAACACGACATTCTTCGGCCCGGCATCGCCGTTCAACTTCGTCATCCTGGCGATACTCGCCATGGTGCTCATCGCCGCCTGGGTGATCCTGGCCGGCAGTCGCTTCGTTCAAGGAGGCGTCGTGGAACGTGCCGAGCGCGTCCCGCAGCTCTACGGTTACACCGCGTGCCTGATCGGCCTGTTGATGG
>JBGTMW010000414.1:0-2748 GCA_041743365.1 Gemmatimonadaceae bacterium | reverse complement strand
GATCCGCGCGCTGGAGAATCTCTCCGCGACCAGCCGCTCCACCTGCTGCGTGCCGACTCCCCGCTGCCTCATCGTTGCGCCGCCACAGCGCTCGCACTTCGTTCGAACAGGCTCCTTGTGAAGGCAATAGTGGCAGACGAGGGACTCGGGTGTGCGATGATAGGTGAGGGTGATGCTGCAGTCCGGGCAGGTGGCGACATCTCCGCAGTCGCGACACTGGATGAATGACGCATATCCGCGACGGTTGAGCAGCAGGATGCTCTGCTCGCCCCTCGCGAGCCGCTCGGCGAGCGCATCCTCGAGCTCCTCGGTGATGATTCCGCCGAGGCCATTGTTCCGGCGTGGCGCGGCCTGCTCGGCGTCTTCTCCGTGGGGTCGGCGAAGGTCCACGACCTCGACGCTCGGAAGCCTTCCTCCCCCCACGCGGTCGGGGAGCGTCAGCAGGGTGTACTTTCCGCTTGCCGCGTTCACCCAGCTCTCGAGCCCCGGCGTCGCGCTGCCGAGCACGACGACTGCGCCCTCCTCGCGCGCGCGGACTATCGCGACGTCGCGCGCATGGTACCGCGGCGTCTCGCCCTGCTTGTAGCTCGCTTCGTGCTCCTCATCGACGATGATGGCACCGACGTTGGTGAGCGGCGCAAAGATCGCCGATCGTGCGCCGATCGCGATGCGGCGCTCACCTCGCTGCAGCGCCGACCAGGCGTCGTACCGCTCGCCATCGCTCAGTGCGGAATGCAGCACGGCGACATCGTCTCCGAAGACCGCGCGAAACCGGTCCACTGTCTGTGGAGTGAGCGCGATCTCGGGAACGAGCACTATCGCGGTGCGTCCCCGCTCGCTCACAACGCGCTTGAGCAGCTCGATGTACACGAGAGTCTTGCCACTGCCGGTAATGCCGTGCAGCAGGAACACCTCGCCGGGTGATCCCGTGGTCACTGCATCTATCGCGGCCCGCTGCGCCGCGCTCGGCTCGTGCCGGGCTGGAATCGCAACCCCTCTTGCCGCGAAGGGATCACGATTCACGACGTGCTCCTCGACGACGACGAATCCGCGGCCGACGAGCCCCTTCAGCACCGATGGCGAGCAGCCCAGGTGATTCATGAGGTGATCGACAGGTGCGCTCCCCCCGAGCGATTCGATGAGCTCGAACAGGGCACGCTGCTTCGGCGCCCGAAGGAACGAGCGTTCCCGCTCCATGAGAGATGGAAGCTCACGCGCGAGCGAGGCCGTGCGACGCGTCTTGAGCGCGGGCTGCGGCGCTGCCGCTCCCGTGAGCAGCGCCGGCAGCGCACCGCGGAGCACGAGACCGAGGGGAGCGACGTAGTACTCGGAGATCCAGCCACACACCGCGAGCCGCGCCGCGTCGAACGCCGGTATCGCGTCGGGAGACTCGAGGATCGGCTTCGGGACCGCCCTCGCCGGCGCCTGCGTGGATTCGCCCAAGCAGATGCCCACCTCCCTTCCCCCGCGCAGCGGAACGATCACGCGCGACCCCCGCACCACGGGGTTCGCGAGCTCGCGATCGACCGCGTAGGTGAAGGTCCTGAAGAGCGGGATCGGGAGGGCGACCTCTATCAGCCGCGGTACATCGGGGGGCATCCCTGAAGCTAGTCGGCTGGTCAACGCAAACGGCGCGACGCAAGCGGCGCGACGTCATCCGGTGCGTCGCGAGGTCAGCAGGGCGCTGCGATCACCGGTCCTCGGGGGCGCATTGCCGTGCGGCACGAACGCGTCCATCCCTCACGCGTACTTTGCCCAAAGCCCAGAGCCCAGAGCCCACCGACCATGAGCCATAGGACCGGTCCTGTAGCGGATCGTCGATGGGCTTTGGGCCATGGTCGATGGATCCTTTTCACACAGTCTCACGCGCCGGCTATCGAGCCGGGAAGCCCCCCCGCCTCTCCACACCGAGCCCGGGTGCGTCCGGTATCGCGATGTGACCCTCGGCTATCGTGGCGCCGCTGAACGGATCGTTCTGCAGCAGTGCGGCGCCATCGAGGTCCGCATAGTCGAGGAGGGGCGTGAAGTGCGCGGCCGCGGAGATGCCGAGGCTCGTCTCGATCATGCAACCGGTCATCACGAGCATGCCGTGCGAGCGAGCGGTCGCGATCATGCGCAGCGCTTCGCGAAGGCCGCCGCACTTCGAGAGCTTGATGTTGATGCCGTCGACGGCGCCGACGAGGCGCGGGATATCGCTGGCGACGATGCAGGACTCATCCGCGATTATCGGGAGCGCGGATCGCTCCCGGACGAAGCGCAGCCCGTCGATGTCGTGGGCCGGGAGGGGCTGCTCGACGAACTCCACTCGATGGTCGATGAGACGGTCGATCATCCGGAGAGCGTGCTTCGGCGTCCACGCGGCGTTCGCATCCACCCGGATGACCTTGTCGGGAGCCTCCTCGCGCACGACGCGCATGATCTCCTCGTCGCGCGGTGACCCGAGCTTGATCTTGAGCGCGGGATACTGCGCCGCTTCGGCGAGCCGCTTGCGAAGGTCGCTCTCCGACTCCGGGATCGCGATGGTGAAGCTCGAGAGCGGCGCACGCTTGCGGTCGAGCCCCCACAGACGGTACAAGGGTACGCCAAGCCGCTTCCCGACGAGATCGTGAAGTGCGGCGCTCACTGCGCTGCGCGCCGCGCCGTTGAACCGGATGGCGGCGTGCATCTCGGACTCGATCGTCTCCAGCGACCACTGATCCGCGGTCTCGAGGAGCGGCGCGAGGCGGCCCAGTACAGCGACGACCGTGT
>JBGTMW010000413.1:0-2347 GCA_041743365.1 Gemmatimonadaceae bacterium | reverse complement strand
GACCGTCGAAAGCGCGCGCTGCGCGCGCTCCCGCCGTACGCTCCGCGACACGCCGCGTGCCTCGAGCCCGAACGCCACGTTGTCCTCGACGGAAAGATGCGGAAAGAGGGCATAGTGCTGGAACACCATTCCGAAGCCCCGCTTCTGCGGCGACTGCGAAGTGATGTCGGCGCCGTCGAGCGTGACCTTCCCCGCGTCGGGCCGCTCATGCCCCGCGATCATCCGGAGCGTCGTCGTCTTTCCGGAGCCCGACGCGCCGATCAGGGCGAGGAGCTCGCCGGGCGCGACCTCGAACGACACATCCTCGACCGCGGCATGCTCGCCGAACCGGCGGCTTATGCCGTGAAGTGCGAGGGTTCCCGCGGTCACTTCCGACGCCCGCTATTCCGGATGTTCGAGTCCCAGTAGGTCATCCACTCGTCGAGCTTCTCGGCGATAAGCGCACGGTCGAGGGGCATTGGTACGATCTGCGCATTTGCTTCCTGGATCCAGGCGGGCAGCTCCTCGTTCGGAACGTCCCGCCGCGCGGGTATCCGCATGAAGCTGTCCGCGGCGAACACCAGGGCCTCGGGTGTAGTCACGAACTCGTAGTAGCGCTTCGCGATCTCGGCATTTTCCGTCCCGCGCACCACCGCGATCGCATCCACCAGCAGCGGCGTTCCGCTCGTGGGAATCGAATACTTCACCGGCATGCCGAGCCGCTGCTCCAGCGCCGCCATGTCGGGCATGTTGTACAGGGTGATCACCCCCTCCTGGCGCCCGAGCTTCGTGTACATGATCGTCGGGTTGACGGTGTACTCCCTGGTGTTCGCATCGAGCCGGCGAAGCCAGTCGTAGCCCGACTCCGGCGATCCCGTCCGGGCCACCGACCGCGCGATGATCGCGCCGAAGATCGCGCGCATCGTACCCGACGCGATGGGATCACGAATGATGACCTTCCCCTTCCACTTCGGGTCGAGCACGTCATCCCAGTCCCGCGGCGCCTCGGCCTCGCTGACGGCGGCGGAGTTGTAGCCGATGACTTCGGGCGTCATGTACGTACCGAACCAGTTCGCGGCACTGTCGCGCGCCTCGGGCGCAACCGCGTCGGCCCACGTGGGCGAGTACGGCTCGAGAAGATTCTCGCGCGCGGCGCGTTCGAACGACTCGGCCGGCGCGCCGAACCATATATCGGCCTGCGGATTCGCCGCCTCCGCCCGCAGCCGCTCGAGCACTTCCTGCGAGCCCATGTCCACCCACTGGACGTCCACGTCGGGGTTCGCCTTCTCGAACTCACGTTCGTAGTAGCCGAGCAGGTCCTTGCCGTGCGGGGAGTAGATCGTGAGGACCGTGCGTCCATCGCCTTCGCACGCTCCGAGCGACAGCGCGACCGCGGTCGCGAGGGTAACGAGCGATGCTCGCGAGCGGGCGGTCACGGGACGGCAGGCCTCACCTTCTG
The DNA here is from genome assembly GCA_041743365.1 of Gemmatimonadaceae bacterium. GTDB lineage: Bacteria > Gemmatimonadota > Gemmatimonadetes > Gemmatimonadales > Gemmatimonadaceae > JANPKQ01. The sequence continues at coordinate 909 of JBGTMW010000413.1, read as the reverse complement.
GCCCGCGGCCAGCAGGTTGACGAAGAGACGCGTGGCGCCGGGGACGCCGGCGGGGAGTTGACGGAAGAAGCTCAAGCTCGTGTAGACGTAGGTTCCCGAGCCGTATTGCGCAATGAGAATCGCGCCGTTGTTCGGCGGCTCGCCAGGATCGTTCATCGACAGGATCGCACCGTAGTCATCCGCGAAAGTACGCGGCATGTATAGCGCGCGCTCCTGCACCCAGCCCGCGAAATCGGCCTGCGAGATCCGGTTGGGGGTCGCGAGGACCGAGGAACGGGCGTCGAGGATCCTGACCGGTGCATCCTCCTCCGTGACGCGATCCTGCGGCCGCTGAAGGGTGACAGGAAAGGGCATCACGCCCGGATTCAGCATCTCGTACTGCCCATACTGCACCACCATCGTTCCGCCGGCGCGAACCCATGCGAGCAGTCGTGGATTGGCGGCGACGAGCTGCGGGTGCGCGTCGTAGGCGCGCGGGCCGACGACGACGACATCCGTGGCGGACAGGTCGAAGGTGTCGAGCGCCGCGGCCTGCACCACCCCCACGGCGAAGCCGAGCTGCTGGAGCACCGGCGCGACGTTGTCACTCACACCGGGGACGTACGTGATGCGAAGGCCCGCGGGAATGGCCACGTCGGCGACGGTGAGCGCGATCGTGGCAGGCCGGTACATCCGCTGCGGGCGGATGTGCGAGTACTCGATGAGGTGGTAGCCTGTGCGTTCGGGATTTCCGGCGACCTCGGCCTCGACTCCGATGAGATGGGTGCCGGGCGCCGGCTGGCCGCGGACACGGAAGGTGAGCGTCGTCGTCCCGCCTGCGGCCATGGTAACGGTACGCGACGCGCTGTCGGCGGCGAGGCCGGCGGGAAGGCGAATCGACACCCGCACGGAGCCTGCCTCGGCCAGCGA
>JBGTMW010000412.1:0-4102 GCA_041743365.1 Gemmatimonadaceae bacterium | reverse complement strand
TAGGCCTCGGATACCGCCGTGTAGGATTTCGCATCTCGCTCGACGAGCTGCATTAGCGTTGCGCGAAGGGCGGCGGCCCGGAGCGCGAGCTCCCGCATCTCGGCGTCGACGGCGGCGTATTTCTTCCGACCGATGGTGAGCCCCGCGACCATCTGCCCGAGTGCGGCGGCGAGCGCGCCGGCGTGCGCCACCACACTCCCGCCGCCCGGGGTGGGCGCCGACGAGGCGACTGAGCCGACGAACGCATCGATGCTCGGCCCGCCGGCCACGGCGTTGCGAACCTTTCGATCGAGAACCTGATCGGCGGTGAAATTCGCCAGCTGGAGGTGCCGAACGGCGGCATCGAAGAGCGCACGCTCCGGTATGAGGCCGACTATCTCGCTCCAGGTGGTCGCGACGCCGTGCACCGAAGCCTCGTGCTTCACCATCTCGAACGCGCGGTGGACCGGCGTCTTCTCCGTGTCGACGAGATTCATCGAAACCTGCGCCTGGCCGTCCACGGCGATCCCCATCCCCTTGACGTTCACGAGTCCACCCGACGAGCCCCGCACCGCGGCAGCGACCTTCTTCGCCACATCGAGGTTGCTCTCGGGACCCAGGTAGACGTTGTACGCGACGAGAATGGGGCGCGCACCGATGGCGATGGCTCCGAAGGTCGGGTGGATGCGGTTTGGCCCGAAGTCGGGGGTGCGGGTCGGATTCTTTCCGATCTCATCGCGCAGGCCCTCGAACTGTCCGCGCCTGACGTCGGCAAGGTTCGCGCGATCGGGGCGCGTGGCTGCGCGCTCATACAGGAACACCGGGATCTCCAGCTCCCGGCCGACCCGCTCCCCGAGCGCCCGCGCGAGGGCGATGCAGTCCTCCATCGTCGTGCCTTCGAGGGGAACGAAGGGAACGACGTCGGTGGCGCCCATGCGCGGGTGCTCGCCGCTGTGCCGCGTCAGGTCTATTCGCTCGAGGGCTTCCCGGATCCCCGCGAAGGCTGCCTCGACCGCACGCTCCACGGGGGCGACGAAGGTGACGACCGTGCGGTTGTGCGACGGGTCCGAGGAGACATCGAGAACCGCGACTCCCCCCACCGCGGCGATGGCGGCCCGGATCGCGTCGATGACCTCGCTGCGCCGGCCCTCGGAGAAGTTCGGGACGCATTCAACGAGCATGGGATACGTGGGGGTCGGAGTGGTTGGGCGCGTCAGGCGTCATCCTGCGACGCGTGCAGGGTGGACAGCAGCCAGGCATGCATCCGGGGGTTGCCGGCGACGAGCGGCCCGTGGGCGAGCGGCGCGGGCTCGCCATCGAGGCCGGTCACGATCCCGCCCGCCTCGGCGATCACCAGCATCCCGGCGGCAAAGTCCCAGGGTGCGAGGCGGAGCTCCCAGAAGGCATCGAAGCGGCCGCACGCGACATCGCAGAGATCGAGGGCAGCGGCGCCAGCGCGGCGCACGCCCGCGGTCTTCAGCATCACGCGCCCGAACTGGCGCTGCCATTCCGGGAGATCATCCGGGTACTTGAAGGGAAAGCCGGTGCCGATCAGAGCACGCCCGGGATCCGTGGTGGGGGAAACCCGGATCGGCGAGCCATCCCGCCACGCGCCATCGCCGCAAATCGCCGTGAAGCGCTCGCGGGTCGGCACGTTCACGACCACGGCCGCCACGAGATCACCCTCCCGCGCTACGCCGATGGAGACGGCATACTCGGGATATCCGTGGAGAAAGTTGGTCGTTCCGTCGAGGGGATCGACGATGAACGCGAGCCCGCTGTCGGCAAGGATGTCGGGAGAGAGCTCCTCTCCGATCACGCTGGCGCCGGCGTGCCGGCCGAGGACGATGTCGCGGATGCGCTCCTCCGCTCCCCGGTCGACCTCGCTGACGAAATCGACGGCGCTTTTCTGTTCCCACACGAGCGAAGCCACATCGGCCGAGCGCTCGCGAATGAAGGTCGCCGCGGCATCGGCGGCAGCGACCGCGGTGTCGAGGAGCATGCGCCCGTCGCGCCGATTTGCTTGCGACGCATTTTCACTGCTCATAGCTTGTCGTGATGTCACGGATCTTCAGCGGAATTCAGCCATCTGGCGAGCTGCACATCGGAAACTACCTGGGCGCGGTCAAGAACTGGGTGGCGCTGCAGCGCGAGTACGAGTCGTTCTTCTGCATCGTCGACTACCACGCCATCACCGTTCCCTACGAGCCCGAGGACCTTCGGACCCGCCGGCGAGCGATGACGGTGTCGCTTCTCGCCGCGGGCATCGATCCCGATCGTGCCGTGCTGTTCGCGCAATCATCGGTCCCCGAACATACCGAGCTCGCATGGATCTTCAACACCGTGACCCCGCTCGGCGAGCTGGAGCGGCAAACGCAGTTCAAGGACAAGGCGCAGCGCCAGGAGAGCGTCGCGGTGGGGCTGCTGACGTACCCCGTGCTTCAGGCGGCAGACATTCTTCTCTATCTCGCCGACAGCGTGCCGGTTGGCGAGGACCAGCTCCAGCATCTCGAGCTCTCGCGCGAGATCGCACGTCGATGGAACGCGCGTTTCGCCCCGGATGCGCCGTTCCTTCCCGAGCCGAAGGCGCTGCTGACACCGACACGGCGAATCATGGGGCTCGACGGCCAGGCGAAGATGTCGAAGTCCCTCAACAACACGATCGGGCTCCTGGAGGATCCGAAGGCGATCTGGGAGAAGCTCCGTCCCGCGGTTACCGACCCGAAACGGGTCAGGCGCACCGACCCGGGTACGCCGGAGGTATGCAACATCTACCACCTCCATCAGGCGTTCAGCGCGCCGCCCGTGGTCGAGCAGGTAGCGACGAACTGCCGCACCGCGGGTTGGGGGTGCATCGACTGCAAGAAGGTCCTGTTCGAGTCGATGGAGCAGGAGCTGGGTCCGATTCGCGAGCGTGCCGCCGCCGTGAGGGAAGCGCCCGGCAGGGTGGACGAAGTACTAGCGGCTGGCGCGGAGGCGGCATCGGTAGTCGCACGAGGAACGATGAGAGAGGTCAAGTCGCGCATGGGCTTTGCGTGACCAAGGGGCCTACCTCACCAAGAGACCCACATGGAGTCGCCGAAGGACACACCGGAGATCCACACCCTGGTCTGCCTGATCTGCGGGGCCGAACAGTTTTTCCACTCCGACCTTCCGTCGTCTGTTAAGTGTCAGACCTGCGGAAGCTCCGTTTTCCGCACCTTCAGCACTCCTACCAAGCCCGACGAGGTCACGGAGTCACGGCTCGAAGACACGGCCCGGAGTGTGGCGCTTGGCGACGTTTCGCCGGGCACCACCAACGACGACGTGCGTGAGCTGAACAACCCGTGACGCTCGCGGGCAGGGGCCCGCCATTCTCTCTCTCATTTTCGCGCAGGTTGTCGCCGCGCCGGTTCAGTCGCCGGACGCCGGAATCATCGGGACGCTCCGGCTCGACCTGCTTCTCAAGCTCGCACTCGCCGTACTGTTCGGAGGCGCAATCGGCCTCGAGCGCCAGATCTCCGGAAAACCCGCGGGCCTGCGAACGAACATCCTCATCTGCATGGGCTCGGCGCTGCTCATGGATCTCTCGCTCCAGATCGGCATCATCGATGGGGGCGTGCGCGTTGGCGACCCCGCGCGGATCGCGGCGCAGATCGTCTCGGGGATCGGATTCATCGGCGCCGGGACCATCATGCAGGCGCGCGGCGCTGTGCTCGGTCTCACGACTGCGGCGACGATATGGGTCGTGGCCGCCATCGGGATGACCGTCGGCGCGGGTCGGTACGTCGAGGCCGGGGGAGCTGCGATACTCGTTGCCGCCGTGCTCGCGGGTCTCGGCAGTGTCGAGCACAAGCTGTTGCGCGCGCGCCGGGTGGTCTCGGGAACGATCCGGGCTCGCCGCGACACGGCGTTCGAGGAGCTCGACAACGTATTCGCATCCTCCGGCATCCGGGTGACATCGAAGGAGGTCTACGATCATCCGGATGATCGGACGTTCGAGGTGAAGCTGGTGGGTCCGGCGCGTCAATACGACGTCGTCACCTCGGTGCTCATGCGCCGGAGCGACGTGTTGAGCGTGCAGTTCGATTGAGCGCTTCGGACGTGGAGGGCACAGGCCGGCTCCTCGTCGCGGATCTCGCGG
>JBGTMW010000411.1:0-1836 GCA_041743365.1 Gemmatimonadaceae bacterium | reverse complement strand
ACTCGCGCTCCACCAGTGGCAGGACGCAGAGCACGCGGATGCGATCCGCCAGCGAATCACCGAGATGCGAAGCCCGCCCCCCAGGCTCGATGCGAAGCCCGACGATCGACTGAACGCCTGGCTCGAGGAACTGCTCCGCGCACGGGATACGGTGGAGCTGGTCGCCGGGCTCGCGCACGCGCATACCGCGCTCGCAAACGCATACCGCCTTCACCTCGAGGGCGCGAATCCGCTCGTCGATCACCCCACACGCCGCGTGCTCCGGTTCAACCTCGTCGAGGAAGATGAAGCCGCGACCTGGTGTGCGCGCGCACTCGACGCCCTGGTCGCCGCTGATCCCGGGGCGCGGCGCCGTGCCGAGCACTGGCAATCGCATCTCGACGCATGCCTCGCCGCCGCAGGGGGAATCGCGGGCGACTCGGCGCCATCCGACATCGACATCCCGACCCTGCGGGCAGCGAAACCCTTCGTCCCCGACATGACACCGCGCCGCGATGCCCGGTTCGGAGGACTGCACGACTTCGATTTTCCACCGCAGGCCGTCTACAATGCGCCCGGCGTGCCCGCCGATGAGCGCAACCTCGCTCTCCTGTGTCGTCGCACGCTCGAGATGGACGTTCCCGAGACGATGGCCTCGTTCCTGACCGAGAGACGCGATCGTGCGTGGAGCTTCTACCGCGAATACGGACGCCAGCTCTGGGACGAAGCGCGCCATGCGATGATGGGAAGCGTAGCGCTCACTGCGCGCGCCGTGGACTGGACGCGACTGCCGCTGAACGTCGGCTTCTCTTTGCGGCTCAACCGGCACGCCGAGCCCCTCGAGCGGCAGATCCTGCTCTACGCGATCGAGCAGAGTCTCATGCCGGCCGAGACGGGAAAGCGGTTCGAGTACGAGACGGCGGTCGAGGCCGGGGACGCACTCTCTGCGCACTTCCATGACTTCGACTGGGCCGATGAGGTGCTCCACGCGCAGATCGGGCGCCGGTGGATGCAGGACGAGGGAATCACCGTGAAGGAGGCGATCCGCCGCGGGAAGGAGATTCACGAGAGTACATGGAGCGCGCTGGAGCAGTATCGCCAGCAGAGCCCGGGCGACACGTGGGCGTGGTGGCGAGCGTTCGTACTGCAGGTGCTCGGCAGGGAGAGCGCTGCATCGCCGCCCACGGACGGGCCGCCCGCGATCCTCGCGCAGGGCGGCTGACCCTCAGCGGGCTTCCGGCTTGTATAAGCGCTGTCACATCTGCGATCACTCCCTGGGCACCAACGATGTGGTCCCGCACATGCTCACGGGATCCCGGCTGGCGTATGATGTCATCCGGGGCCGCCTCTGGGTGGTATGTCCCGCGTGCGGCGAGTGGAACCTGACGCCGCTCGAGGAGCGCTGGGAGGCGATAGAGGAGTGCGAGCAGCGCTTTCAGAACGCCGAAGCGCGGGCATCCACGGCGAACGTCGGTATATCGCGCGCGACTGGTGTCGAGCTCATACGCATCGGTCCGGCGCTCAGGGACGAGTTGGCGAACTGGCGATACGGCCCACGATTTCATCGCCGCAGGCGGCGAGCCCAGGTCCTCACTGCCGGTTCCGCGATCGTTGCCGGCGCCAGCGCGGGCGGTGCGATTCTCTTCGGCGCGCTCGCGAGCGGGGCTGTCGTCGCGCTCTGGACAGGCGCCCTCGTGGTGTCATGGGGGATTCCCATCCACAGCGTGTTCGAGACTGGATCCGGCGTCATCGCCCGCTTTGAGACCTGTCATGTTCGAGGCGCGGCACTCGAGCTGTTCGAGCTTGTCGATGCCGCACCCCGCAGCGTCAAACCGCCCGGATCTAGCGACGCCGAAG
>JBGTMW010000410.1:0-4591 GCA_041743365.1 Gemmatimonadaceae bacterium | reverse complement strand
GCCGCGCGCGGCGGGTGCGGTGTCCACGAACACCATGTACGACACGTGGCGGCCCGTCTCCGGCGCGAGGGAGAAGGAGCGAACCGTCGGAACGATGGTGACCTTGCCATCCGCGAGGCTCATGATCGCCATGGAGTTCCGCGGCCGCTGGGCGTTGCGCCCCGCCTTCTCCGCAGCCTCGACCTCCGCCTTCGATGGCTGGACGGTGAACACCACGAACCTGCCGTCGGCCGAGAACTCGGCCGACGACCCGCCACCCCCTTCGCTCTGCCCCTCCTCTCCCGGTCCGCCGGCCTCGCCCTGGGTGCGAGGAGGACGCCCGGTGTAGCCGCGAGTATGCCGGAACTCGGCTCCGGTGCGCGTGGAGCGCACGACGAGCTCGCCGTCGCCAACGAGCGGCTGGATCGTATAGAGGACCCACTGGCCGTCGTCCGACAGGGCGCTGCCCTGAATCGAGCGCCAGATGTCGTAGTCGGCCTGGGTGAGTACCTTCTTCGAGCTCGACTGTGCGTCGACGGCGGTGGCTGCCGCGACGAACGCGAGAACGAACAGCGTCCGGAAATACCTCATCTGGTCCCCTGGTGGAGAGAGCGGTGAAATAGGTCCCCTGACTGGGTCGGTAACGGTCGGCGCGCCCCGCGCGTCTGTAACCATTTGGCGTCGGCAGCAGTAGATTGGGTGTCTACACGCCAAGTACGCGCATTTCCCTCTCCACGTTGGCAGATCACAGACATGCGAATTCGATATCTCCTCGGCTCCGTCGTCGCCCTCATGCTGGCCTCCGACTCGGCCCTGGCTCAGGCTACGCCGCCAGCCGGCCGTCCCGCGATCCGGGCCGACGCGCCATCGGGCGATGACTCCCGGCAGTACATCTGCCGCGGCGCGACTCCTCCGGCTGGTTTCATCATCACCGACGACATCCGCGACCGGCAGATGTGCGGCGGCACGAATCCGACGATCCTGAACGCCTACAATGTGTGGGTGATCGAACGGTACGACAGGCAGCCCGTTAACGCCACCATGGACGTTTGCGCCGCTTCGCCCACCCCGGAAGGATGGGTGCTGGTCGACATCTATCGGAGGAGGGATCGCTGCGGACATCCCGACGGGATGTTCGACGCGAACGTGAAGCGGATCCGTCGGGTCCGATAGCGTTTCACGCTACGCACAGCCGAGCCCGGGCGTGAAGCAGCTGCTGAACTATTTCGTGCGCGGGCTGCTTCTGCTCGCGCCGCTGGCGATCACGGCGTTCGTCTGCTGGACGATATTCACGACGATCGACGGCTGGCTTGGCCTCTCGATCCCGGGCGCCGGGTTCCTGATCACCCTGGTACTGATAACAATATTCGGGTTCCTGGCTGGCGGCTTTCTCGCGAGAAGCGTCGTGGGACTTCTCGAGCGCATCATGCAGCGGCTTCCGCTCGTGCGGCTGCTGTATTCCTCCTCGAAGGACCTGCTGAACGCATTCGTCGGCGACAAGCGCCGATTCGACAAGCCCGTGCTCGTGGAGCTCCTGCCGGGCAGCAACGCACAGGCGTTCGGCTTCATCACGCAGGAGTCGCTCGGTGAGTTGGGGCTGCCGGGACACGTCGCGGTGTACTTCCCCCAGTCGTACAACTTCGCAGGCAGCCTCGTTGCATTTCCGGCGACGCAGGTGCGAAAGCTGAACGCGGAAAGCTCGGCGGTCATGGCGTTCATCGTGTCCGGAGGCGTGACGGATGTGCCGCAGGGCGGCGCGCCGAGGATGACATTGCCGCGGTAATCGTGTAAGATCAGGCCCCGCCCGGATCATCGCCGGCCGCGCACTCGCCGACTGCATCCCCACGGTTCTCTGCCATGATGCCTCTTTTCGCCGCCCTGGCGCTTCTCTCCCAGGATACGGTCCGACTGACATTTCCGCAGGCGCTCGATCACGCCCGCAACACCAATCCCGGCTTCGTTCGCGATCGTCTCCAGCACGACAACGCGGCAATCTCGCTTTCGTCCGCCAGGGCGAACCGCTACCTGCCGCGCCTGTCGCTCGAGTTCACGACGCCCGAGTACGTCTCGGCCATTCGGCGCTACGTGGACGGCGACGGCAACGACCGGTTCAGCTTCACCGAGCGTCGCGCACTCGAATCCCAGCTCGAGCTCAATCAGCCCCTGCCGACCGGCGGATCGCTCCGCGTCACCGGAACCGTCACGGGGATCAATCAGCCGCGCGCGGATGCGACCGAGCGTTTCTCCGGTCGAACCTTCCTTGGATTCCAGCTCCAGCAGCAGGTATTCGGGATCAACCAGAGCATCCGCAGCTACAGGCTCGCGCGCGAGTCGTTCGCCCGCGCGGAAGCGGCGTTCGCGGACGAGGAGCGCGAGCTGGCGGAGAACGTCCTGGATGCCTACTTCGGGCTGGTGCAGGCGCGGAAGCAGGCGGAGATCGACAGCGTTCTCTCGGTGCGGGACTCGGTGCGCAATCTCGTCGCTTCAGCTCGCCCCTCGCAGGAGGTGACCAGCGAGGTCGATTCGCTGAAGTTCGAGCTGGAGGCGGCGCGCTCGGCGTTCAACCGGACGCGGTCGACGCAGAACCTGCTGCGCGCCCGCACGCGGCTCAACGAGGTCCTCGCCCTCCCATCGAATACCGTGGTCCTCGCGGACACCGCTATCGCAATAGAGCGGATTACCCCTGACATCGCTGCCGGACTCGCCGCCGCCTACGCCAATCGCCAGGATCTTCGCCTCGCGCAGCTCAATGTCGAGAATCGCAGGGCCGGCCTCCGCGACGCGCATCGCACCTCGCCGGTGACGCTGTACATCAACACGACAATGGGCTTCGATGGGTCGTCGGCCGCGGCCGACGCGGGCCGCGCGCTGCGCGACGCCTTCGGTGAGCAGAACCGGTCGAACACGATCAACCTCGGCGTCGACGTCCCGCTCTTCGACCGGTTCCAGGAGCGGAACGCCGTCGCACGGGCGAGAAACGACCTTCGATCGGCGGAGATCGGCCTCGAGGATCAGCGGCGGCAGCTCGAGGGAGAGGTGACCAATGCGGCGGAACGAGTGAACAACGCGGCAACGCAGCTCGACCTTGCGGAGAAGCAGTTCCAGCTCACCCGCAGAACGCTGGAGATCCAGACGCGCAGGTTCGCCGCGGGTGCCATCACTTCGGTAGAGTTTCTCATCGATCAGGCGAGTGCGCGAGAAGCCGAGATCGGTCTCCTGGGCGCGAAGCTTTCGATGCTGAAGGCCCTCGAGGACTGGAAGCGCGCCATCGGTGAGCGCAGCGGACTTTCCGCGGACGACTGACGCATGACGGCGGGCGGACCGCTACCGGCGACCGCCGTTCGCACGCCCAGGGCCGGGCCGCTCGCGCTATCGGTGGACATCGGTACGTCCGCTGTCCGCGCCTTCATCCATGACATCGACGGAACCGGTATCAGCGGCGTACGCCTGCGCTACGCATGGACCACGACACCCGATGGTGGGGCGGAGGTCGACGTCGAACAGCTGCTCGCGCTGGTGGTGGACGCAATGGAGGCGACGATCGCCGGGGCAGGCCCGCTTGCGGCGCGCATCGAGGCGGTTGGCTTCACCGGGATGTGGCACACTCTCGTCGCGGTGGGAGCGGACGACAGGCCACTCACCCCGCTGTACGCGTGGAGCGACACGCGGGCATCCACGGGCGCCGCAGCGCTGAGGCGCGAGCTCGATGAGAGCGGCTTCCACGCGCGCACCGGAACGGTCTTTCATCCGAGCTATATCCCCGCGCGAGTACGATGGCTCCGCGAGTCGGCGCCGCTCGTGGCCAACCGCGTTCGCCGCTGGATGACCATCGGCGACTACATCGCGCTCAGGATGTTCGGCACTCCGGCGATCAGCGTGTCACTGGCCTCGGGAACCGGACTGTTCGACCAGCACCGGCTCGCATGGGACGCGCCCCTCCTCGATGCGCTTGGCGTGGGGGCCGACGCGCTTCCGCTGGTCGTGGACCTGGATGAGCCCATGCGCGGCCTCCGGACGGAGTTCGCGGGCCGGCTCGCGGCCCTGCGGAACGTCCCGTTCGTACCCACGATCGGCGATGGGGCCTGCGCGAACGTTGGCAGCGGCTGCATGCGGCCGGACATGGTCGCGCTCTCCATCGGGAGCTCGGCGGCCCTCCGCGTGCTTGCCCCGGCCGACGATTTCACGATTCCCTCAGGCCTCTGGTGCTACAGGCTCGATCGCCGGCACATCGTACTCGGCGGCGCGATGTCGAACGGAGGGAACGTGCACGCATGGTTGCGGGGGATGCTGCAACTTCCGCCCGCCGATGAGCTGGAGCGCGAGCTGATGGCAGGCACGCCGGACGCTCACGCGCTCACCGTGCTCCCCTTTCTCGCCGGCGAGCGAAGTCCCGACTGGTCGCTGAATGCACGGGGCACCGTGGCGGGGCTTCGCCTCGACACCGGGCCGGTCGATCTCCTTCGCGCCTCGATGGAAGGCGTCGCGCTGCGGCTGGCGCTCATCCAGGGAATGCTGCGGTCGTACTTTCCCGGCTTGCGCGCGATCGTCGGCAGTGGCGGGGCGCTCAGGCGATCGCCCGCATGGGCGCAGATGGTCGCCGACGCGCTCGGCG
>JBGTMW010000409.1:0-3640 GCA_041743365.1 Gemmatimonadaceae bacterium | reverse complement strand
CACGCGCCAGACCCCCGCCCACAGGCTCTGCGGCTCGACGATTACCCGCGCGAGCGCGCCCACCTCCTCGACCGCCTGAGTCTGGTAACGGAAGTCGGTGATGAGCACCACGTGGAGACGCGTGACCACGAGGATCGCGCTTGTCCCGGAAAAACCGGTCAGGTAGCGGATGTTCGCGAGATTCGTGACCAGGAGACCATCGAGATGCGCCACGGAGATGGCATCGATGAGCGCCGCGAGGCGCCCGGGACGGCGGTCAACCACGCGGCGAGAGCGACGCGACGAGCCCGCGGAGACCCAGCTCGTAGCCGAGCCCCCCGAAGCCGCAAAGGACGCCGGCGGCGCCGGCGGCGAGCATCGAGTGCCGCCGCTCCGGCTCCCGCGCATGAATGTTCGTGAGGTGAACTTCCACGTACGGCACGCTGACCGCCGAGAGCGCGTCGCGCAGGGCGAGGCTGGTGTGGCTGTATGCGCCGGCGTTTATCAGCGCTCCGTCGGCGGTACCGCGCAGCGCCTGGATCGCCTCGATCATTGCGCCCTCCCCGTTGTACTGGCCGAAGAACACATCCACGCCCAGCTCCTTCGCAAGCATCCCGACTCGACTCTCGATCTGCTGGAGCGTCTCCGTACCGTACAGGTGCGGCTCGCGGATACCGAGAAGATTGAGATTCGGGCCGTTGAGAACGGCGACTCTCACTTGCGCTTCAGTCCCTCGAGCCACGCAGTGAACTGCTCGAGATCACCCTCGGCACCCTCCGGCGAGTCGTCGCCTTCGGCGGGGGCGGATGGAATGGCGCCGGAACTGCGCGGCGTACCATCGGAGAAGAACTGGTCAAAGGCGTATGCGCCCGATTTTCTCGGATTCCGGCTGGCGGGCTCGCGAAAGACCTGGTCCAGCGACAGTTCCCGGCCACCCGCATGCGCAGCGCGTCCGCCGGCGCTCGGAGTCACCACGGGCGGCCGGCTCAGCGACCCGGGATCGACAGTCTCCTGCTGCCCACCCATCGCCACGAAGGAGAACCCCGAGGCGAGAGTGGACGCGGCTCGCTCGTCCTCCTCGTTCAGCGATCCGTCGCCGAACATGCCTCCAATGACGTCGAGCTCGATCGAGCCCGGTGGCTGATTGTCGCCGCCGCCAGGGCCGGCTCCCGCCGGGAACCCGAAGTCATCGACCGGCTCGTCCCCGGATTCGCCATTGTCGGCGCCCGTGTCATGCGCCGAGGGGGCCGGCGCACGACGGCCGGCGAGACGCCCGAAGAACGACCGGACCGTGCGGACGGGCTTCACCGCCTGACGCTGCTGCGCCGCCGCGATCACCTCGGACGAGACAGCGGCCGCACTGAGGCTCGAGCGCCCACCCGCTTCGAGCTGTCGCACGCGGTCACGGAGGCTTTCGTCGTCGGGATTCTGCGCCACGAGCTGGCGATATATGTCGAGCGCCTCGGTGGCGAACCCCTGCTGGAGGTACAGCTCGGCCATCGTTTCCGTGACGAAGGCGGCGCGGGTGCTCGAATCTTCGTCCGTGGGCTGGTCGAAGCTCGTCAGGCCCGTCACCGCCATCGAACCGGTATCGCGGCGGGGACCTGAGGTGGATGGCTCCCGCGAGGGAGCCACGAACTCCCGCGTTTCGAGGCCCTCGAGCCTGGGAGCGCTCGACCCGGCGTCGGTATCGGAAGTCGAAGGGTCCGCATCCCCGAACAGTGCGTCGCCCGATGGATCAGACCCACTGGACCCACTCGCGGCCCCGGCCACCCTACCTGCCGACTCGTCCGTTTTCCCCCGCGACGGCGCGATCTCATCGAAGAGCGCGTCCACCTCGGCGAAGGTATCGTCGTCCAGCTCGTCCTGAGGCGCCACCGGCGACCCGGATGACGGGCGCGGCCGGTCGGGCGTCGGGACCTCCATCTCGAGCGTATCCGCGTCCGGAGCGAAAGCGTCGTTCAGCATCCGGTCCAGCGACGGCGGCGGGGGCGCCTGGACCATCGCCGGTGCATGGCTCGGCGCCTGGTCCGCATCACGCTCACCCTCCACGCTTCCGAGCAGGTCCGACCCCTGATCAGGCTCCGGCACGATCTCGGCAACGTCGAGCTCGACCACTGTTTCCGCCTGCTCCCCCTCGGTAGCCGCCTCGGATGCGTTCTCCGGGTTGATGTCTCCCCAGCCGGTGGAGCCGCCCGCGACTTCGGCAGGGGCCGCTTCCTGCGGCGCGGCGGCCTGCATGGTGTCGAGCTCGGCGAGCATTCCCGACACCTCGTCGTTGCGTGGGTCGGCATCGAGCACGCGGAGGTACCAGGTGCGCGCGGTGGCGATATCGCGCTCATCGCGCGCAATGTCACCGAGGTGGCGCAGCGCGATGAGGTTCTCCGGGTCGAGTGCGAGCGCCGACTCGAACACCGCCTTGGCCTCGTCCGGCTGGCGGGATTCGTAGAGCGCCTGCCCGTAGACGATGTGACCGCTCATGTGGCCGGGCTGCTGGGGCAGGTGAGCGCGGCAGATCTCGATGGCCCGATCGAGATACCCGGCCTTTCGGTACTCGTTGGCAAGCGGCGCGAAGTATCGCCGTGCGTTCTCGCTGAACTTTTTTTCGAGCTCGTCTATGCGGGCGGAGTTAGCCATTCAGTCGTCTCGAGGCGCGTCTGGCTGTATGGCGCGGGAGGGTGAAGATATACGCGGGCAGCGAAATGAAGTCAATCAGAAGTGTCACTGTCTCTTGATTTTAGCCCAGTTCGGGCCGTAGCTTATCAGGCTCTGCTCGACGCCATTTACCCGCTGAGGATCTTCCTGCCGTGCTGCAACAGATGCGGAGCTCCGCCAAGTACATCTGGTGGTTCGTTTTCATAGCTTTCGTCGGTGGCTTCCTGCTGCTCGAGAACTCGGGACTGCTTGGCGGAAGCGCCATCACTCCGAACACCGCAGTGGGCGAGGTCAACGGCCGCGACATCCTTTACACGACGTGGGCTGCCCGCGTGCAGAACCTGTCGCAGCAGGAATCGCAGCGTCAGAATCGCGCACTCACCCTGGACGAGATCGCGCTCCTCGAGGAACGCGCCTTCAACGAGCTCGTTTCCGAGGCGCTCCTTCGGGACGAGTACCGACGTCGCGGAATCAGCGTCTCCGACCAGGAGATCTTCGCCGCCGCGCGAATGTATCCGCCGCCCGGGCTCATGGAGAACCCGGAGCTCCAGACAGAGGGACGCTTCGATCCCGTGAAGTACGAACGGTTTCTTGGAAGTCCTGTCGCCAGCCAGAGCGGACTGCTCCTGCAGCTCGAGGCCTACTATCGCGATGAAATCCCCCGGCAGAAGCTGTTCGAGCAGATTGCCGCCGACGTGTATGTGACCGATGCCCACATGTGGGACCTCTGGCAGGATGTGCACGATTCCGCCCAGGTGTCCTTCGTCGCCCTCACACCAGACGGTGTACCCGACTCCTCCGTCACGGTGACCGATGCGGAGATCCGTCGCTTCTTCGAAGCGAACCGGGATGACTTCGACCGGCCGGGCCGTGCGATCGTATCGATCCTGGCCATTCCACGGAACGTCACCGCGGCCGATTCGGCCGCTGCGCGCGAGCGGGCAGTCAGCCTGCGAGCCGAGATTGCCGGGGGAGCGAAGTTCGAGGACGTTGCCATGCGAGAGTC
>JBGTMW010000408.1:0-2787 GCA_041743365.1 Gemmatimonadaceae bacterium | reverse complement strand
GCGGTGGCCGTGACGGCGGCCGCGGCGGCCGGGATGGTGGTCGCGGCGGACGCGACGGCGGCAGGGAGCAGAGCGACCTCGTCGAGAACGTGATCGCGATCAACCGCGTCGCCAAGGTGGTGAAGGGCGGACGCAGGTTCTCGTTCAACGCACTGGTCGCCGTCGGCGATGGCAAGGGGAAGGTCGGCTTCGCCACCGGAAAGGCGAACGAGGTTTCGGAGGCCGTGCGCAAGGCGGTCGATGCGGCCAAGCGAAACATGGTCTCCATTCCCATGACCGGAGGGACGATCCCGCATGAAGTGGTTGGCAAGCACGGTGCGGGGAAGGTTCTAATGAAGCCCGCCGCGCCCGGTGCAGGTGTCATTGCTGGTGGCGCCGTTCGCGCCATCATGGAGTGCGCCGGTGTAAGCGACATTCTCACGAAGAGCCTCGGATCCACCAACCCGCACAACATGGTGCTGGCGGCCCTCGACGGGCTCCTGCAGCTCACGACGGTGGAGCAGATCGCGCGTGAGCGCGGCATCGAGGTCTCGAGCATCGGTTACATTTCGCGCGCGAAGTCGAGAGAGGCAGCGCATGCCTAGAACCTTTGTCTTTCACGGCACCAAGGGCCCGAAGCACACCCCGAAGGAGACTCCTGTCGGGGACGGAAAGCTGCGTATTGAGCAGGTCCGGAGCGGCATCGGCCATTCTTGGCGAATGAAGCAGACGCTCGAGGCGCTCGGCCTCAAGCATCATCAGGATGTCGTCATCAAGCAGGACTCGGCTTCCCTTCGCGGGATGATCAAGCGGGTTCGGCACCTGGTGGCGGTCACTCCCGCGGAGGAATAGGGCGGTGGCAAAGCATGAAGCAGGGACGGCGGGCGATCCGCAGGGCGGAAAGATCGGCCTGCACAACCTCGTGCCCGCACCGGGCTCGCACCGCGACCGGAAGCGGCTCGGTCGTGGGCCGGGCTCCGGCACGGGGAAGACGTCCGGCAAGGGACACAAGGGCATCAAGGCGCGCGCGGGCCATCACGGTCCGGGCGGCGGTAAGCCGCAGTTCGAGGGCGGCCAGATGCCGCTCACTCGCCGCATTCCGAAGCGTGGCTTCACGAATCCATTCCGGGAAGAGAGCCAGGTGGTCAGGCTCAGCCAGCTCGCGGACCTCAGCGATGTCAACCCGGAATCACTCGCGGAGGCCGGGCTGATCCGCGCCGGGAAGGGTCCGGCCAAGCTGCTCGCGAATGGAGAGATCTCGCACGCCGTCACGGTTCGGGGAGTGAAGGCGAGCGCTGGCGCTCGGGAGAAGATCGTCGCGGCCGGAGGCCGCATCGAGGAGTAAGATGGCCCAACCAAACGCAGCCGCGGCCGTAAAGAACATCGTCGAGACGCCGGAGCTCTGGGGGAAGATCAAGTTCACCCTGCTCTGCCTGCTGATCTACCGGATCGGGTCGTTCATCACGGCCCCCGGGATCGACCTCGGCGTGATGCTCGCGTACTTCGAGCAGGAAGGCAGTGGCGGCCTGCTCAACCTCTACAACCTGTTCGTCGGCGGCAACCTTTCTCGCGCGACCGTTTTCGCGCTCGGGATCATGCCGTACATCTCGGCCAGCATCTTCATGCAGATCGCCGGCGCCGTCATCCCGACGGTCGAGAAGATGAACAAGGATGAAGATGGCCGGAAGCGCGTGAACCAGTGGACGCGCTACCTGACCGTGGCCCTTGCGGCGGCCCAGGCCTACACGTTCGCGCTGTTCACCTCGGGAATCGAGGGTGCGGTGTCGAATCCGGGCTGGGGCTTCACCATCCAGATGATCCTCTTCCTGACCACTGGCGCGCTGTTCGTCATGTGGCTGGGCGAGCAGATCACGGAGCGCGGCCTTGGCAACGGCGCCAGCCTCATGATCTTCTTCTCGATCGTGCAGGGCTTCTGGCCATCGATCATCGATGCGTTCGGTTATGTCGCGGCGAAGGCGATCAGCCCGCTCGCACTGATCGGGCTGGGCATCGTGATGGTTGGGGTGGTGGCCGGAGTGGTGACGATAACGCTCGCCGCGCGGCGGGTCCTGATCCAGATCCCTCAGCGAACGATGGCCCGCGGGCGGATGCGCGAGGCAGCCAAGAACTTCATCCCGCTGCGCGTGATCGCGGCCGGCGTCATGCCGATCATCTTCGCGCAGTCGGTGATCATCGTCCCGGGTGCGGTCGCCCAGTTCAGCAGCCACCCGACGGCGATCCGGATCTCGGAGATGTTCGCGCCGGGCGAATGGCTGTACATGGTCACGTCGTTCGTTCTCATCGTGGCGTTCACGTACTTCTACACGTCGATTATCTTCAACCCGCTCGACGTGTCGGAAAACCTGAAGAAGCAGGGAGCGTTCATTCCGGGCGTGAAGCCCGGAGCGAGGACGGCGGAGTACATCGAGCACGTCGTGGAGAGAATCACGCTGCCCGGCGCCATATTCCTGGCCGTGATTGCGCTCATGCCCGTCTACCTGTCGCGGATCTTCGGGTACCCGAACGTGTTCGGCGGGACGTCGCTGCTGATCGTGGTCGGTGTTGCGCTCGATACGCTCGCGCAGATGCAGCAGCATCTGCTCCTCCGGAAGTACGACGGCTTCATGAAGAAGGGCCGCGTGCGCTTCCGTGGGCGTCAGGCGATGGGCGGCGGGTTCTAGCCCGGCCGGGGCTCACACTCCCTCCGCGGCCATGCTGATCGTTCTCTTCGGGCCGCCAGGCGCGGGAAAGGGCACGCAGGCGGCTCCCCTGGCCGAGCAGCTGGGGGTGCCGAAGCTCGCGACGGGC
>JBGTMW010000407.1:0-3548 GCA_041743365.1 Gemmatimonadaceae bacterium | reverse complement strand
CTCCAGGCGGCTGACATTCTTCGGAACATCCGCAGCGGGATCATTACCATCGACACTCACGGCGCGCTCCTCCACGCGAATCCTGCCGCGAGCTCCCTGCTCGGCCAGCCGCTCGACATCCACGTCGGCAAGCCGATCCTCGAAACCCTTCGGGTCGTTGCGCCCAACCTCGTGCAGGCACTCGAGCGCACCGTACACCATGGTATCAGGACGACGCGCGCCGAGGGCATGATCTCCGTCGCCGACCGCGCCTTCCCGATCGGCGTGACGACGACCTTCGCCGACGGGAACGGCAACGGTCTTCCCATCACGGCGACCGCGATCTTCCAGGACATCTCGGACCAGAAGCGGCTCGATGCGCTGCATCTCCGGGCGCAGCGGCTGGAGGCGGTCGCGGAGCTGAGCGCGTCGCTGGCGCACGAGATCAAGAACCCGCTCGCTTCCATCCAGAGCTCGGTCGAGCAGCTCGCCGCCGCACCACACGCGGGCGAGGACGAGCAGGTCCTGGCGAAGCTCATCGTGCGGGAGTCGGACCGACTGTCGCGCCTTCTCTCGGAGTTCCTGGACTTCGCCAGGGTACGGCTCACCCGGATCGAGTCCGTTGACCTCGCGGGGATCGTGCGGGGTGCCGTGTCACTTGCGGAGGCACACCCCGGAAAGCCCGACGGCGTGACGGTGGCCTTCTCGTCCGAGGACGAGACGCTTCTGATCGACGGGGATGAGGATCTGCTGCACAGGACAGTGTTCAACCTCACACTCAACGCCATTCAGGCAGTTGGGGTCGGGGGCCGGATCGGCGTGGACGTGACGCGCGTGGCCAATAACCGTCTCCCCGTTGGGATCTTCTTCGAACCCGGAGCCGTGTCGATCCGCATAAGCGACGACGGGCCCGGGATCCCGGACGAGATACGCGATCGGCTTTTCGAGCCGTTCGCGACCACAAAGAAGGGTGGCAGCGGGCTCGGCCTGTCGATCGTCCACCGGGCGATCGAGGCGCACCGCGGCCATGTCCTCGTCGACAGCGGGAAGAAGGGGACCAGCTTCACCGTTCTCCTCCCCATATCGCAATCGAAGGAGAATTGAGGTGATGGAGCGAATCGACGGCAAGCCGAGCGTCCTGGTAATCGATGACGAGTCCGGAATTCTGGACACGCTGCGCATCCTGCTGAAGAACGAAGGCTTCACGGTGCACGTGGCGCTGGGCGGGAAGCAGGGGCTCGAGCAGATTGCGTCGCTCTCCCCCGACATCGTGCTGAGTGATGTGCGGATGCCGATGGTCGGGGGTCTCGACGTGCTGACCGCGGCGCGGAAGCAGGACCCGGACACTCCGGTGATCCTCATGACCGCGCAGGCGACGCTCCAGTCGGCGATGCAGGCGGTGAACGATGGCGCCTTCCACTACATCCAGAAGCCTTTCCGCAACGACGAGCTCGTAGCGATCCTGCGCCGTGCCGCGGAGCACCGCAACCTCCGCGTCGAGAACAAGACGCTCAAGCAGGAGATCAGGCGCCGCGATCGCGTCGATGGGGGCCGTCCGATCGGCAACAGCAAGGCGTGGCTCGAGATCCTGAAGATGGCCGAGATCGTCGCGCCGACGGAGTCGACCGTGCTGCTCCAGGGCGAATCGGGAACAGGCAAGGAAGTGATAGCGCGCTACATCCACGAGCTGTCGGGGCGCTCCGACGGATCATTCCTCTCGATCAACTGTGGCGCGCTTCCAGAGAGCCTGCTCGAGAGTGAGCTGTTCGGCCATACGAAGGGATCGTTCACCGGCGCAGTGAAGGACAAGGCCGGGTTGTTCACCGCCGCAGCGGAGGGCACCTTCTTCCTCGACGAGATCGGCGAAACGACCCCCGCGACGCAGATCAAGCTCCTCAGGGTACTCCAGCATCGCGAGATCATCCCCGTTGGCGCGACGGAGGCGATCCCCATCGACACGCGCCTCCTGGCCGCGACCAATCGCGACCTCGAGGAGGAGATCAAGCGCGGCAATTTCCGCAGCGACCTGTTCTACCGGTTGAACGTCATTTCCCTCCACCTGCCTCCGCTGCGCGCGCGGCGCGACGACATCCCCCTGCTGGTCGAGTCGTTTCTCGACCGTGCGGCGGCGACGCGAGGCGGGACGCCCAAGCGGCCCAGCGCCGCGGCGGGCGAGGCGTTGCTCGAGTACAACTGGCCCGGCAACGTGCGCGAGCTCGAGAATGCGATCGAGCGCGCGATCATCCTGAGCCCGGGCGATGAGATCCCGCTCAGCGCGCTTCCGGAGCGCGTGCTCGAGAGGAAATCGGAGCCGCTGGTCGACGATCGCCCATCCGCGAATCCGACGCTCGAGCTGATCGAGCGCGCCTACATCACGTGGGTGCTCCAGAGCGAGGGCGGCAACAAGACCCGCGCGGCGGACGTGCTCGGCATCGATCCCTCGACGCTGCACCGGAAGCTCGCCCGGTTCGGGGTGGCGTGATCGCGACTTGAGTGGTTAGGGTTCTGTCGCTCGAATCCCGACAAACCCTCGTGCCCGCGCAATGAGCTTCGTCCGCGACATTATCGATTTCATTCTCCACATCGACGTACACCTCGCGACGATCGTGTCGCAGTACGGCGGGTGGACTTACGGCATCCTCTTCCTGATCATCTTCTGCGAGACGGGGCTGGTGGTGACGCCCTTTCTCCCCGGTGACTCGCTCCTCTTCGCCACGGGCGCTCTCGCCGCCGCCACGGACCTCGACGTCATCGTGCTCTTCATCCTGCTGACGATAGCTGCGATCCTCGGCGACGCGGTGAACTACTGGGTGGGAAAGACCGTGGGAGCGAAGATGTTCGACGGGCGCGTGCGCTACCTCAGGCCCGAGTATCTGGACAGGACCCACGCCTTCTACGAGAAGTACGGCGGCAAGACGATCGTGATTGCCCGGTTCGTCCCGATCGTCCGCACCTTCGCGCCCTTTGTCGCGGGAATGGGATCGATGTCGTATGGGAAGTTCGCGATGTACAACGTCAGCGGCGCGATTCTCTGGATCGGCTCGCTCCTCGCGGCCGGCTACCTGTTCGGCAACATTCCGATCGTCCAGAACAATTTCGGCGTTGTGATCATCGCGATCATCATTCTCTCGATCCTCCCCGCGATCGTGGAGTTCCTTCGTGGCCGGTCCGCGAGCCGTCGCCCGACGCCGGGGCCCGAAACGCCTCTCTGAACGGCTGCCGCCCGTCGAAGCTACGGCAAACGCGGAAAACCCTCCGGCGCCCTACGGTGCCTCGTCGCCTGCTCGTACGCATACCCGAGACGTATCAACACGGCCTCGCTCCACGCCCTGCCGAGCAGCTGAACCCCCGCCGGCAGCGAATCGCCGCGCGTGAATCCCATCGGCACAGTGATGGCCGGGAACCCGGTGCTCGGCGCGAAAAGCTGATTGTTGTCCCCGTGCGGCGTCTCGAGGTCGCCGATCAGCCTGGGCGGGTTGCTCCACGTCGGGTATGCGAGCGCATCGAGCCGGTGCTCGTCCATGATCCCGACCACCGCCGCCCGCAGCCGGGCGCGCGATGAATCGCGC
>JBGTMW010000406.1:0-3157 GCA_041743365.1 Gemmatimonadaceae bacterium | reverse complement strand
GATGCGCGGCTGCCGCGACAGCACCGCGATCGCCACCGCCGGTGCCGCGAGCATCCCCGCCATGTGGTTGGCGTAGCCCAGGCCGAGCAGGTAGGCAATGAGAATGAGCGTCCTGTCGGCGCCCCGACCCTCCGGCTTGTCGAGCCAGCGGACCGTCAGCCAGGAGATCAGTGCGAGCCCCGCGAGCGCAACGGTGTAGACCTTCTCGTTTACGACCGACTGATGCCATACCGTGAATGCGGTGGCGCCGATCGCGGCCGCAAGCGAGGCGCCCGCGATGCGCTGCCACTGCCCCGCGATCCACGCCCCGAGCACGCGGTACGCGATGAGCAACCACAACCCCGCGGCGACGGCACTCGAGAGCGCGGCGAGGACGTTGATCCGCTGCGCAACGGTGGGCGCGATCGGGATTATCGAGAAGAACCTCCCGAGAAGGACGAACAGCGGGTTCCCGGGTGGGTGCGGAAGTCCCAGCCCGTAGGCCGCGGCCATGTATTCGCCCGCATCCCACATCGCGGTCGTCGGAGCGAGCGTCAGAAGGTAGAGCGTGAGCACCGCCACGCCGACGACGGCTGCGGCCAGGTATGGAGTCCGCGAAGGTGGTGCGGTGGGCGGCATGGTCAGGTCGGGTTGTGGACTGGAGACGGAATGCACGCGCGAGGCTACGGGGTTCGCCCGCTTCGAAGATACCACTAACTGCGTCAACGGCGTCAAGGGCGTTCGGGGCGCCATCGGTTAGAACAGAACGGCGTTAAAGGTACGTCTGGAGGGTCGTAAACGGTCAACGGCGTTGAAGGTGAACGGCGTTAAACGGTGAACGGCGTTGACGCAGTTGACCGTTTAACGAGGTCGCAGACGTACTCCTAACGCCGTTCTGTTCAAACCGATGCCGCCGTGAACGCCGTTATGGCGCTCAGTCATTTCGCAGGGCGACCACCGGATCCACCGCGGCAGCCTTGCGCGCGGGTAGATAGCTCGCAAGCAGCGCCACACCCGCGAGCAGCACCGCCGTGACGGCGAAGGTGCGAGGATCGGTCGCGCTGACACCAAAGAGCAGCGAGGCGAGCAACCGCGTGACGATCAGCGCAAGCACCACGCCGACGGCTATACCCGCGCCCGCCAGTATCATCGCTTCGCGAAGCACGAGCCGGAGCACCTGGCCGGCGCCCGCGCCGAGCGCCATGCGGATGCCCACCTCCTGCCGGCGCTGGGAGACCGAGTACGACATCACGCCATAGATCCCGATCAGCGCGAGGGTGAGTGCCAGCGCGGAGAAAATGCCGAGCAGCGTCGCGTTGAAGCGGCGCGTCGCAACCGATTCCGCCGTGAGCTGGTCCATGGTGACGACGCTCGCGAGCGGAAGGTCGCGATCCATTGATTGCAGCACAGAGCGGAGCGCGGGAACGACCGCGAGCGGATCGCCTTCGGTCCGGAGCGCGAGAAACAGCGCGGGCCGCGGAAGCTGGAGATAGGAGACGTACACCTCGGGGCGGACCTCTTCATCCAGGGCATCCTGCTTCGCATCGCGCGTCACGCCGATCACCGTCACCCAGGGGCAATCCGGTCGGAGACACCCCCACTTGAGCCGCCGCCCGATCGGATCCTCATCGAGGAAATGAAGCTTCTTCATCGTCTCGTTGATCACGGCCACCGTTACCGTGTCGCCGACCTCCTGCGCGCCGAACGCCCGGCCAGCGATGAACCGCATCCCGAGAGTCTGGAAGTAGTCCGGCGAAACGACGGTGCGGCGTACCTCCTTCTGGTCGAGGTCCGGCATCGGCGGGCGACTCTCGATGGCCACGTATGATCCTTCGACCAGTGCATTGAGTGGAAGGCTCGTCGTGTAGCCGGCGTTCACCACCCCGGGGAGCGTCTTCGCCCGCTCGTGCAGCTGCCGGAAGAACTCGCGCCCCTGCGAACCCTGCGGGTACCTGCTCGCGGGGAGTACCACTCGCGCGGTGAGAAGATTCTCCGCGCGGAACCCCGCGTCCGTGGCCGAGAGCCGGCGAAAGCTCGTGAAGAGGAGACCGGCTCCGATCATCAGCATGAGTGCGATGGCGATCTCCGAAACGACGAGGCTGCGCCGTAGCCGCGCGCCGCCGCGCGAGCCCGACATGCTCCGGCTTCCATCCTTGAGCGTCTCGCTCAGGTCCACCGACGAGGCGCGAAGCGCTGGAGGAAGGCCGAACGCCACCGCGGTCAGCAGCGATGCGCCGAGCGCGAAGAGCATCATCGCGCCGTCAACGCGAACCTCCTCCATCCTGGGCAGGGCCGCCGGTCCTGCGGCGACGAGCAGGTCCACTCCCCACTTCGCCATCAGCACCCCCAGCGCGCCACCGGCGATTGCGAGGCAGACGCTCTCGCTCAGGAGCTGGCGCACTATCCTCGCGCGCCCCGCGCCGAGTGCCGCGCGAACGGCGACCTCGCGCGTACGCCCCGCTCCGCGCGCCAGCAGGAGGTTGGCGACGTTCGCGCATGCAATCAGCAGCACGAATCCCACGGCGCCCATGAGGACGAGGAGTGCCGGGCGGACGTCGCCCACGATGTTCTCGTGCAGCGGGATGATGGTGACGCCGAGCTTCTCGTTCGTCGCGGGATATTCCTTCGCCAGCCGCTCGGCGATGGTGTTCAGCTCGGCACGCGCCTGGTCGATGCTGACGTCCGGCTTCAACCGGCCGATGACCGACATCCAGAATCCCCCGCGACCGCGCTCCACGGTGTTGGCCGGGAATGGAAGCCACAGCTCCGACGTGGTGGATGGAAAGGTCCAGCCCTTCGGCATGATTCCCACGACCTCGTGGGGGATGCCGTTGAGGCTGATCGATCTTCCCACCATCGCCGGGTCGGCGCCGAAACGGCGGTTCCAGAAGGCGTCGCTGATGACGACCACGCGGCGGTCGGCGGTAAAGTCCTCCATGAGCAGCATGCGCCCGCGCGCCGGCGTGGCCGCGAGGACCTCGAAGATCGTCGGGACGACGACCGCACCCCGCACCTGCTCAGGCTCACCGTCACCCGCGAGCGTCCGCACGGTGCCGGTGTATCCCGCCAACTCGACGAACGTCGTGTTCTGCGCGCGCCAGTCCGCGAAGTTCGGATATGAGCTCACATCCTCGGGCCACCCCTGTACGCCGTTGTTCGTCCATACCGTCATGATCCG